>QHPN01000209.1:0-5707 GCA_003219115.1 Verrucomicrobiota bacterium
TACGCAGGACAGTGTCGAACGCTGAGCCTCAACTTGAAAGACGGTGCCTCAGAGCGAACCGCCTCCTTCAGCTTCAAATAGCAGGAACTACTCCGAATTCGGAAGCTCCCGATACTGACGGACAGCTATGCCAACCGTCCGGGTTTGCTTAAAACTGAGCCAACATAAGTAGCTCTGGGGAAACCGTGATATTCAAGCCGGAGATAACGAGAGCATAATCGAGGACCGCGCCCCGATAGACGGGCCGACACGCAAATTTCAAGCTCGCCCAGATTGAGCTGGGCAACAATTTCGTTCGCGCCGCAATCAGCTCGCGCAAATCCGCCGAACCGAAACCGGTTTCAGCGTAATGACCGTTGCGACTTAGTTGTCGTCGTCGGTAATTGCGTAAGGTTGTTGGCATGCATATCCGAAGTGTAATTATTTTCGTAATAACGGCCGCGTGCGTGACGGCTGCACAAGGCCAAGATCCGGCAGTTGTTAATGCTAAAACAATTAAAGTGCGGTTCGAGAACGATCGCGTGCGTGTGCTCGAAGCCAATTTGCCGCCCGGCGTTAAGGAGCAGGTGCACTCGCATCCGGCCTACGTCATTTATGTTTTGCAAGGCGGCCCGTATCGCAACTATGCGTCAGATGGCAGCGTCACCGAAGGAGAGTTGAAGGCGGGCGAAGTTTTGTTTCGCGAGCCGTTGACGCACGCCGCGGAGAACATTGGCGATAAACCGCTGCACATGATTCTCGTCGAGCTCAAGGGTGAGAAGAGCAAGGAAGCGCCGACTTCGCGCTGAAGCAGGGCGAACAACCCCGAATCTTCCCGTGCCTTGATCCCACTCGGAACGAGCCGCTCGATTTCTACACGAACGTAGGCAACCGACCATAAGATAATACTCGCCATCTGGAAGAGTTCTTACTAGCATCGTTCAGCCATTTTTTATGTTCTCTATGTCCCGGCGATGGCTGGCCGTACTGGTTGCCATACCCCTTTTTGCGGGCTCGGCCTCGCACCTTTTTGGTTATGCGCTGGAAGGGCCCGTCTGGCCGACCGGTTCGACGATTAATGAACATCTTGCCCTTACCGGCCCCAGCTATGGCAGCCTGCAGGATGGACTCGGCAATTTCAATGCCTCGGCTACCGATGCCCTGATCCTTTGGAACCAGCAAATCAATCTTGTTCACCTTAATGCGATCGTGACCGGCATCCCAGGGACCAAGGGCGACGGCCAAAATACCGCGTTTTTCTCCAGCAACGTTTACGGGATGAGCTTCGGCCCAGGAACGCTCGCCATAACCGTCTTTTTTTATGACGGTTCCACCATGAAAGAGGCTGATAACGTCTTCAACTCTGCGATCCTGTGGAATTCTTACCGCGGGCCGCTCCAGTTCGATTCAAAGAAGAAACAATACGTCATTGATTTCCATCGGGTTGCCCTTCACGAATTCGGCCACACTCTGGGTTTGGATCATCCGGACCAAGCCGGTCAAAGTGTTACCGCCATCATGAATTCGCAAATCAGCAATTTGGACCATCTCGCTGACGACGATATCGATGGCATCCGCTCGATTTATGCGGCGAGGATCACAAGTAGTTTGGATCCACTCACGATGCTTGCAGGCAGTAACTTTTCTTATCAGATCACGGCGAACAATAATCCGACAGCCTTCGCCGCCTCCGGTCTTCCTCCCGATCTACATGTCAATGCTGCGACTGGCGAGATTACCGGAATTCCAACGGTTCCTGGCCAATTCAATATTCTTCTAAGTGCTACCGGGCTTGGTGGCGCGGCGACCGCTACACTTAGTTTAAATGTCACTGGTCCACACATAACTAGTTCACCGATTGCTTTTGCTAACGCCGGCAACAGCTTTAACTATCAAATAACGGTGAGTTTTGGTGGAAGGTCCTATGCCGCCACGGGCCTGCCAAGAGGACTTGTGGTTAATTCGAATACTGGAGTGATTAGCGGCACACCGACGGAGTCAGGTCAGTTTAATATCCAACTCTTGGTGTACACCGATTATGGAGACGTCACGGGACAGCTGACTCTTTCCGTGAATCCTCCCCAGGTTGCTTCAATCGAACCGGAACTCGGTACTGTAGGAGACTCCGCTAGCATTCAGATCACGTTAAGTGTGCCCGCAATTGGATTCACCCCGGTTTCGTTGCCAGATGGATTTGTTCTCGATCCTGATACTGGAATTATCACCGGAATACCCACCCTTCGTGGCAACTATAATTTCGATGTGATTGGTCACACTAATTACGGTGACGTAGACGCGAGGTTCTCGTTTTTCGTGACTAGAGCGTCCGACGTTCCCCTCGCCACTCTGCCGATAGCAGGCACGCTTCTCTGTGCCGATCCGGTTCGGCCGCGTGTGTATGCTTATACGAATAACGGAGCCGTTGCTGTCATCGACAGCAACTTACTCTCCGTTGTAGCAACGATTCCGATCAGTGGATCTGTCAATGACATGAGTTTGTCGGTGAATAACGCCAAGCTATGGTTGGCAAAGTCCAACGAAAAAATCGGAGCAATCGATTTGAATCAACTGGTGACAATCACCCCGGACTTGCCGCTATCGGAGTCACTCTACAGCATTCGCGAAGGTCTGAACGGACGGTTCTATGGCTTGGGCAGCCTCCTGGGTGTCGCTGAAATTGATGGTAATACAGGAACAACCATTCAGCGATTCAATGCTTCCGGAAGTAATCAACCAGCCTACACACCTTTAGAAATAACCCCCGACCGCAAGACCTTATTTGTAATGGATCATACAGGAGACAACTCCGCCCCCGCTGCGCGTTATGATATTTCTCAACCGGTGCCTCATCTCCTGCAAAGAACTGTCCTCGTGGGGGGGCAAGCGGGTATCAGCGTAAATCACGCAGGAACTACAATGGCTTTCATCACCTATGACGTGGTCAGTTCTTCCTATCTTGCCCCATTGCGATCTACTTCAGACATGAACGTAATACTGGGAGAGCTTTCGGTTCCAGTGACTTATTCGCATATGATGTTCGATGTCCCTGGTGAACTGATTTTTGGATTCGTTGGTGATGGCGATGGCATTGGGGAATTTGATGCCCATAGTCGGCTGCTCACACGCACTATAGCGACTCCTTATGGTGAGCCTGTGCTCGCAATGGCGGTGGACGCTAGCGACACCTATCTTTTCACGCTGGCGGATCCCCAAGTTGGCGAGAACGTTCTTCGGATTTATCCAACGCGTTCAAAACCGTTACCGTCACCGTCGCCAAAAAGTTTAGCCAATGTCTCTACCCGTATGATGGTCGGCACCGGCGACAACGTCGAAATTGGCGGCTTTATCATTAAAGGAACCAAGCCCAAAAAGATAGCTATTCGTGCGATCGCACCTTCTCTATCGCAATATGGAGTAACGGGGTCCATGGCAGACCCTGTGCTCGAATTGCACGACGGAAGTGGAGCAATTGTTATGAGTAATGACAACTGGAACTCGTATCGACAAGTTGCCATCAGCAGTGGTCTCGCTCCGATCGACGAACACGAGTCGATTATTATCACCACGCTTGCTCCCGGAAATTATACCGCGGTGTTACGGGGGCTGAGAAATACCACCGGTGTCGCCCTCTTCGAGCTATACGACATTGATCCAAGGAATTCAAAGGTAGCGAACATCTCGACCCGTGGGAACGTTGGTATTGGTGACAATGTCATGATTGGCGGGTTCATTGTTGGTGGCGATCAACCGACCAATGTAGTTGTGCGCGCGTTGGGGCCGACACTAACAAATTTTGGAGTAACCGGGGCGTTAGGCGATCCGACGTTAGAGCTGCGTGATAAGAACGGCGTTCTGATTGCGCAGAATGACAACTGGAAATCTTCTCAGCAATCGGCCATTCAAAACTCCGGCCACGCTCCACCAAAAGACGCAGAAGCAGCTATCTTCGCTACTCTCCAACCCGGCAACTACACCGCCATCGTCCGCGGCAACAACAACACCACCGGCGTCGCGTTAGTTGAAGTCTACAACCTCGACGCGAACTAATCCCAATTAACTGACAACCGATAAACGGTTAACCGTCCTCTGATCTCTGACTTCTGTTCTCTGATTAGTTCTTGCCCCAGTCAACCTTGCCGGTGGTGAGGTCATACACTCCATAAACGATCCGAACTTCCTTCGCGAGTTCGCCGAAGTCGGTTTGGCTTCGAATCTTGTCGGCCATAAGGCGGGCGTTCTCGGTGATTGCGAGATGCAGCGGATCTCCTTCCTTGCCCTTAACGGCCTTGATGGCAGGCTGGATGTCGCGCACCAAAGATTGCACATGACCGGGAGCGGTATCGCTGGTCAAGGCAGCTTTGACGGCACCGCAACCGTCGTGACCGACGACAACGATGAGACGGGCGCCGAGATGGTTCACCGCGTATTCGATGCTGCCCAGAGCGTAGTCATCCACCAGGTTGCCCGCGGTGCGGACCACGAAAAGGTCGCCGATGTTGTGATCGAAGATGAGTTCAGGCGAGGTGCGAGAGTCGGCGCAGGCGACGACGATGGCAAAGGGGCGTTGCGTCTGCGCGGTTTCGGCTCGTTTGGCGGCGTTCGGTTTGCCTTGCGACACCTCATGGGTGGCGAAACGGGCGTTGCCCTCTTTAAGGTTCGCGAGGGCGGCATCGGTACTGACCGAAGGGGTAGGATAGTCGGCAGCGAACACTAATGCGGCGAGGCTGAATAAGATCAGGAAAATGATAAGCGTATGTTTGGATGTGATGCTCATTTTGTTGTATGGATGGTTGTCGAAAAGTCGGACTTCGCGACGATTAGACAAACTTCGGGAACTAAGGCGAGCATTTTTATGTAGCCCACTGAGCTATGCCCCCAGCTTCGTGCCTTCGCTGGCGCGCCGTAGTCGCCCGTGACCGCGGGTCAGGCGGCCAGAACTACACGGGTATTGAATCAGGCGAAAATGCAACGAGCGGCATTGGATTGGTCGAAGTTTACGATATTGCAGCGGGAACCGTTGGCTGTTGGAGACGTCATCTCTATTTGTTAGCCGCGATTGCCGGCGTGCTGACGTTCCAGGCTACCTCAGCGGCTTCAATGCTGCTGACAGGACCGGTAGCTGTTTGCTGTTTCCGCTGGCGTTTTTCTCACCCGGCGTAGCGCCCTTGGCTCAAAACATCGTTCGAGCCCGGGCCGACGCTCAATTCGCGGTTAAAAATTGCATCACAAATACATCTCATTTTTAGGCCATTTGTATCATAAATAGCCCATGAAGCGCCGAGACCCTCTTTTGCCGGCTCGATAGGACGTTTTGTTGTGATTTGTATTTTGCTTATCTCGAGCGGCTTGCGTTTGGAGCACTAAAAATCGGATCGTGCAATTCCGGATTTATGAGAGTTGGCGCGCAAAGTGTTAATATGAAGCCAGAACGTGATAACCAACAACCAACCAAACCGAATCCCATGTCTATCTTAATCTTCTTCATTTTTTCCCGCCTTTCCGATTTCTGGGCGGGGCGGCATACGTTTCTCGCTCACGCGTAATCAACTGGCGGTACCGGTCGCATAGCTAGTAGGCATGCACCTGCCAGCCAGTCCGACCGCAGGTTAGCTCTGGTAGCTGGCGAAAGCCGCGCCGATCGATAGCATCCTCCTCAAAAAATCTTCCTGCTGGTCGCCCCGATTCACCAGATGATAGATGGCTCGTTTGTAATTGATCCAGAACTGCC
>QHPN01000209.1:5760-6865 GCA_003219115.1 Verrucomicrobiota bacterium
AAAGTGCAAAAAGCGAGACGGACCGCGGATTTTGGCTATGGCTGTATCGCCGGTTAGTCTGATCAGCTTTCAGCTCTAGTCTTCTTCGGCCTCGCCCATTTCCAGGTGTGGTGGACGCTCGAATGACTGGCGAAGCATCTCCAGCATGTTTACCAGAAACTGTTCCGCTCCTTCACTGGCGATGGTACGGGCGGCGGTATGGATCCATGCATCCTCTGGCACGAGTGGCGGGTAAGGTCCGATACCGGCGTAACAAGGGTTCGAGATAACGCCGCGGACATGCTCGGGAGTCCACGGACTTTCGTCACCGCTTACCCGTTGCACGGCGTTGACTTTAGGTAGTGGTAGGCGGCTGTCGCCGTTGGAGAACAGGTCGGTGAGGTTCATAGACATAGCATGTTACGGTCTAACGAGAATAAGGTCATCCGCGGTTAGCCCACCGCGGCGGGTAAACTGTAGCGCGACTGGCTATCGCTGGAAAGGATTTAACCATGAAAAGGAGAGGAAACAAGTCGGCAGGAACTGGAGAAAGCTGCGTCGATCCAGGTCGTCGCGGAAAATGTCCTCTCGCCGATCGCCCTACTGAGGACGTGATAGGCGCCGACGGCGTGTCCGGGATGGATATCCTCGCAATCGCAGTTTCGCGCTCCCTGTTGCAAATTGCCGCACTCGAGGTAACTCGGTCGTTACTTTAATTGAAACGGACGCCACGTTGCAGGAATGCGCGGGTGTTTTCGACTGTTTCAGATTCAAAACGCATACGTTTTTGCTCGACAAATCGAAGCGCAGTCGCTAGCATTGTTGCTGTCGGCAGGTGTTTAACATGGCGTCCAAGTCCAAAAAAGGCGACGATGATTCGCCGAAGAAGCGAACGATCGAGTTCGACATGTTTGTGCGCGACCTCGAGCCGGAAGAGAATGAGAAGATCCGCGGCGGCGGAAAAAGCGGCGACCAGCAAAAACCAGACGATCGCAAAACTGAGCGACCTCATTGATCCTAGATCGTTGCGTTAGATTGCCCGCACCCGAGCCGTGGCTGAGCGTGAACCCGTAGCTTCGATTTAGACGCGCATAAACGGTTTATGAAGATTCTCCCTGCGCTTTTT
>QHPN01000210.1 GCA_003219115.1 Verrucomicrobiota bacterium
AAATTTTTCGCGTTTTGCCAAGCGAAGTGGATCGAGTCGGGGTATTTCTCGCTGGCTGCGCAACGGAGGAAGATGGCGCGGCGTTACTGAAACTGGCGCGCGCAGTTTGGCCGAAGGCGAAAATTGTCGCAGGCAGCGATCGCGAATCGGGAATGGCAGCCTGTTTGCGTGATCGCGATGGCATCGCGGTAAATGCCGGAACTGGTTCGTCGGTGACTGGACGGAGGGGCCATCGAGTCGAAAAGGCAGGCGGCTGGGGACACATTTTGGGCGACGCCGGCGGCGCCTACTTCGTTTCCATTCGGGCGTTGCGCTCGGTGCTGCGGGAATATGATCTGCGACGGGGCGAACGGCAGTTTGCCGCCAATATTTTGCACGCCCTTGGGTTGAACAATTTTGATGAACTGGTGCGGTGGGCACAGACGGCAGATAAAACAGAGATCGCCTCGTTGGCGCCCGTTGTTTTCGAAGCCGCACGGAAAAGCGACGAAGCGGCCTGGCAAATTGTTGCGGCCGGTGTCAGTGCGTTGGTCGATTTCACGACCGCCGTCGCGCTGCGGCTTCATCTCGACGCTCCGGAAGTGCGATTGATGGGCGGCCTGTTCGAACATCAGAAATTTTACGGGGTCGCTTTCGCTACCGCGCTCGAGGAGAAAATACCCGCTGCAAAAGTGGGGCCGAGCGAATCGTCGCCAGAGGTTAGCGCGGCGTGGCTTGCAGCCGACGGAAAATTGCAAATGCCGGTCGTTGAAAAATCCATGGCGCTGCCGGCGGTCATTGCTACGACCGAAGAGGCAAACCCGAAATCAGCGAATCTCGATCGATTGGGCGCGCGGGAAATCGTCGAGCTTTTCGTCGCGGAAGAGAAATCGGTGGAGGAAGCGTTGCGTCAAAGCGTCGACGAACTGGCACGGGCGATCGAATTGGCGGCGAACGCGATTGCCAGTGGCGGGCGAATGTTTTACGTCGGCGCAGGAACGAGTGGCCGGCTCGGAGTTCTCGATGCCGCTGAAATTCCGCCAACGTTTGGGGCGTCGGCCGATTTATTTCAGGGAATTATCGCCGGGGGACCGCCGGCTCTGCGACGAAGCATTGAGGGCGCCGAGGACGATGCGCGAGCCGGGATACTGGCAATGGATGAGCGCGGAGTCAGGCAAGAGGATGTGGTGATCGGGATTTCTGCGAGCGGGCGGGCGGCATTTGTCACCGAAGCATTGCGACGGGCGCGCGAAATTGGCGCGCAAACAATTTTGCTGACCTCCAGTGCATCTCAGATTCCTGTAGAGGCGGCCGTGTCGGCCGCAAAATCTTCCGCGGCCGGTACCCGTTCGACGAGCTCAGGGCCTGCGGCGGCCGCCTCTACAACAGGTTTTGATCTGGTGATCAATCTGAAGACCGGTCCCGAAATCGTTACCGGTTCGACACGTTTAAAAGCGGGCACAGCAACCAAAGTCGCGCTTAATATCATTAGCACCGGCGCAATGGTTCGGCTCGGGCGGGTCCGTGGGAATTTGATGATTGATCTGCAGCCGACGAATAAGAAATTGCGCGAGCGTGCGATTGGTCTTGTTGCGCAGCTGGCTGGATGCGATCGGGAGAGTGCACTGTCGCGGCTCGCACGCGTGGATTGGAATTTGCGCGCGGCGTTGCAGGAGAAATGATTTCGGGGGGAGCACAGGCTGCTAGCCTGTAACGCCGGTCTGGCTCGGACTCTCGGCAGTTTGCCGAAACCGTTGGCTTGAATGCTTAACGGACGATGTGCGAACGAATGCGGCCGGCAACTGCGGGCTGCAGTCCGCTCTCCCCAGAATTCCTGTAATCGATAAGCGCAGTTTCCCCCTCCCCCGCGAACCTAAGGTAAATTCAACTCAAGGAAACTATTATGCTTTGGACAATATTTGTCATACTGCTGGTGCTCTGGCTGCTTGGTTTGGTCAGTTCTTACACCCTGGGCGGATTCATTCATGTTCTGCTCGTGCTCGCGGTTGTAATCCTGATCATCAACCTCCTCAGCGGACGCCGCGCACTCTAACCCGATGAAGCCTGCGGGCATTATCGGCATCATCTTAATCATCGTCGGCATTATCGGCTTTGCCTACGGTGGGTTGGGATGGAATACCCAAAAGAAAGATGCGCAGTTAGGCCCGCTTGAGATCACTCATCAGGAAAAACACGGGATCGATTTCCCGCCGATCGTGAGCGGCATTTGCCTGGTCGGCGGGATCGCCCTGGTAATCGTGGGCAGCCGGCAGACGTAGCTTCGCAACCGTCCTAGCCGGCGAATTATTGCCCGTTCGCTTTCAGAACGGCGAAAGTTTTGCTGCCTTGGCGGTCGAGGTAAAGCAGCACGCCGCGCTTCGGGTCGGCTTTGCTCAAGGCTTCGCGAAACGAACCGACATTTGTCACCGGTTTGCCGTCAACTTCGGTGATGACATCTTCGCGCTCGATTGCCGCGTTTGGGGTCGGCTTTGCTCAGTGCTTCGCGAAATGACCGCACATTTGTAATGGGTTTTCCGTCCACTTCGGTGATAACATCTTCGCGCTCGATTCCCTGCGCCGCCGCGATGCTGTTGTCGGCGACATCGGTCACGATCACCCCTTGCGCATCGCCGAGGCGAAGACGCTCCGCCATTTCTTTCGTGATATCCTGGACCTGCAATCCCAGTTTGCCCGCATCTTCTGGCCGCTCCTGTTGCGGCGGTGTCATCTCGTTCGAAGCTGGCGTGTTCGCATTCGGCAGCTCGCCGGTCGTTACTGGAATCTCAATCGTCTTACCCTTGCGCCAAACGGTCAGCTTGACCGTCTGGCCAATTTTCTTTTTCAGAATCTCGCGCTGCAACTGTGTATCAGTCGCCACCGGCGTGCCATCCACTTTCGTGATCACATCAAAGGGCCGCAGGTCGCTCTTGTTCGCAGGCGCGTCTGCCACAATCGTCCGGACCACCACTCCTTGGTCGACGCCCTGTAGCAATTCACGCACGGCGACAAAGTCGCTCAGCGTCCGTATCTCGATGCCGAGCCAAGGCCGCGCAATTTTTTTCCCGGCAACCAATTGCTGACCGATTTCATTGGCGAGGTTGATCGGAATGGCAAAGCCCAACCCGCGATTCAATCCATTGATCAGCGTGTTCATGCCGATGACCTTGCCATCAATGTCACAAAGGGGGCCTCCGGAGTTCCCCGGATTAATCGACGCGTCGGTCTGGATGTAATCTGGGATGGAATACCCGCCGTTGCTGATCAATTTGCTGCGGCCTTTTCCGCTCACCACCCCGTAGGTGAAGGTATAATCGAGTCTGAATGGCGCCCCGATGGCGAAAGCAAATTGTCCGACACGAACGGCATCGCTGTCGGCCATCTGCACCACCGGTAAGTCTTTGGCCTCGATTTTGATGACCGCGATGTCGGTCTTGTCATCCGCTCCGATGATTCTCGCGGGAAGCTCGCGGCCGTCTTTTAATTTGACGTCCACGTGCTCCGCGCCTTCAACGACGTGGTAATTGGTGAAAATGTATCCGTCCGGCCGGACAATGAATCCCGAACCTTCGCTAATCGGGTTAAAAAATCGTGGACTACGCCGGGGCGAATTGTCATCGGGCTGACCTGGGAGAAACAGATCATCAAAATTGAAGCCTTCGTTGCCGTCATTCTTTTTCGAGACTTCGATGATGACGACACTGGGCGCGACGATTTCGAAAACTTTGGCGAAGGCATTATTCAGGGCATGAACGACGTCCTTGCCGGACTCCGCAGCGGCCGGCGGAATCGTGGGGGTTGATTCCTGCGCCAGGATGGGCGAGACGCTGAGCGCGCCAGCCAAAAGGAGAGCAAACAAAAATTGCATGAGTGGGAATTTCGACATGATCAGGCCGGCGGGTGTTCAAATGTAAACGGGTTATCTCGTGACTGCCAACGGAGCTTCCGGGTTGCTGCTGTAGCGGCGGTCTATGACCGCCGAAGCGTTCTCGCAACATCTCAGACTCGGCGGTCATAGACCGCCGCTACAGCAGGCATCCGCCATGGGTTGACACAATCTGGCCCTCTGGGTAGAGCAACAATCGATGATGCGTCGGTTCCTCATTCTTGCGCTCGTCATTTTTCCTCTGGTCGCACGCGCATGCGATCTGTGTGGCTGTTACACGCCGCAGTTGAATTCGATGCCAAAGGAGGAGATGTCGCCGAGCGGATTTTACGCAGCAATCGCAGAGCAATTCACTCATTTCGGCACAGTGCAGGTCGACGATGACGAGGTCGCCAATCCTACCGGACAACGATTGGATAGCTCGATCGCTCAGTTCGTTATCGGCTACGGCATCAACGAGCGGTTCGCCCTGCAATTTAATGCGCCGCTAATCTACCGCGACTTTCGGCGACCCGAAGGTTTTGGCATCGATGAAGGGACCGAGAGCGGGCTCGGTGATGTCTCGCTCCTGACGAAAGCGGTTGTTTGGCACTTCGCGTCCGCCGCGTATCGGGAATTCAAAATTGAAGGGAAGAATCCGATCGCGATAGAGCACGAACCCGATTGTACCGCATCGTTGATCGCGCTGGCTGGAATCAAATTTCCAACCGGCGATACCAGCCGGCTGAAGGAGGAGTTTCATGAGATGGAGATTCCGGGAGCGCCAGAAAGTGCGATTCACGGGCACGACCTCACACTTGGCACCGGGTCGTATGACGGGATTTTCGGCGCGCAGGCGTCATTGCGTTACAAGAATTTTTTCGCAGAAGCGAATGGCCAATTCACTCTGCGGGGCGACGGCGCGCATGATTATCATTTTGCCAACGACGTGACCTGGAGCGCGGGGCCGGGATATTACCTGGTGCGAAAGCGGAACACTGTCGTCGGCTGTCAATGCGCTGTCTCCGGCGAGAGCAAAAACGTTGACCGATTTCAAGGCCATGCGGCCGAGGACACTGGCGTCACCTCGGTTTTCGTCGGGCCACGAATTATCGCGTCGCACGACCAGATCAGCGGCGAGTTCGCAGCGGAGTTTCCGGTTCTGATGAACACGACGGCGTTACAGGTGGTGCCGGATTATCGATTACGCGCAAGCTTTGCCGTAAGCTGGTGAAAATCTGGAAAACGCTTTTGCTCGCCTATCGCGAGCTGGACGTCTGTTTGCCGGTAGGGCGAGACTCCGTCGAGCCAGCGAAAAATCATGGCTCCGCGGAGCGTCGCTCTACCAAGAAAACACGCAAAAGATTTCATCATGTAGCTGGCGAGCGCGAAATAAGGGACGCGCTCGATTCGTTCGTCGGATTTCCGAAGCTCGTTTCCGAATTAACCGATGGCAGGGCTGGGATCGAATACGAAATTGTGCGACCGGATCACGCGCTTACTTCCCTGACGCGGGAATCGCCTTCCCGTTTCTGGCCATCGCCAGATGATATCCGATCTGATTGGGATGACTTCGCACCATCAGGAAAATACGAGTCTATTTTCGTCTGCTGGCCGCAGCGCGATTTGAAGAACGGCACGGCAGTTCCCTGTGATGCCTGGGGCCTGGCGATGGGCGCAAGCGAGTGGACGAACGCTGCGACCTACGCCGCCATCGCCAACGCGCCGTCATCAGCATGGAGGAATGAGGCGCGCGGTGAAGTCTGGCTCCATGAATGGTTGCACGGGGTTTGCGATCATTTTGCCCGGCGCGGACACATCATGCCGGAGCGCGACGCTGACGGCGGCGAGTTGCACGGTTATGTGCGATCGCCCACGTGTGGTTGGTGCGCTTATTATCGGGATCTCATGAGCAGGTCAGTGCTGGAAAACGGAAGGTGGCTAGGCATTCCGCTCAGCGCATGGTCGTAATCCAAACAGCGGCGGCTGCAATTCATCTGCCATGGCGGAAGCCGCCGAATTTTTAATAGCCGGCGGTTTCGAGACCGCCGCTCCCTGATCTTCTGTAGCGGCGCTCTATGAGCGCCGAATCTCCATTCTGGGGAGCGCACGCGCCCTCGCGTGCCAATTTCGGCGCCTCGCCGAAATAGCTTTTTCATTCAACCACAGAAAGTCGTTGCGGCGCCAACGACCGCACGCGAGGGCAGTGTGCGGTTCCTAGAAAGTGAATAACCCTGACGAGGCGGCGTCAGACGAATCCACTCAGAAGGCTGGAGGGTAAAACCGAGCGGATTGACACAATTGTTAACGACGTTAAGTTTTTTGCCCACAAATTACGAAAATGGTGAATCTCACCGAGCGAATTGAGCAGGAAAAAGCGTTCCGCTCCCACGCGCCGGGCTATTGGTCTGGGGGCAAGCAGGTTGCGCCGGAGCTTTGGAACGACTGGAAATGGCAGCTGAAAAACCGAGTCACCACCCTGACACGGCTGCAGGAACATCTGTCGTTGAGCGAGGAAGAACGCGCCGGGGTTTTGCTTTCCGGCGATAAACTGGCGCTCGCGATTACCCCGCACTTTTTCAACCTGATCCCGCGGGAGAATCCGGACGATCCGATCCGGCGGCAAATGGTTCCGCGGATCGAAGAAACATGGAGCTCGCCTTACGATATGGCGGACCCGTGCGGCGAAGATTCGCACATGCCGGTGGCGGGTTTGGTTCATCGCTATCCCGACCGCGTTTTGTTTTTGGTCACGGACCGTTGCGCGGCCTACTGCCGGTACTGCACCCGTAGCCGAGTCGTCAGCGGGGTCGGCGAACAAGAATTGCACACTGACTTTGAGGAAGCACTCCGTTATCTGGAACAACACGCCGAAGTGCGCGACGTGCTCCTTTCAGGCGGCGATGCGCTTCTGTTCAATGACGGCAAACTGGAGAATTTGCTGAGCCGGTTGCGTGCAATTCCGCACATCGAATTTCTCCGGATCGGGACGCGTGTGCCGATTTTCCTTCCGCAACGGATCACACCGGAGCTCTGCGCGAGGCTGGCGAAATATCATCCGCTCTGGATGAGCGTGCACGTGAATCACCCGCGCGAGCTGACCATCGAAGTAAAAGAAGCACTCGAACGTTTGGCCAATGCCGGCATTCCGCTGGGGAACCAAAGCGTCTTGCTTGCCGGGGTGAACGACGACCTGGAGACGATGAAAACGCTCGTGCACAAACTGTTGATGTGCCGCGTCCGGCCGTACTACCTTTATCAGTGCGACCTGATTAACGGCTCATCGCATTTGCGCACTTCGGTCGCGAAAGGAATCGAGATCATCGAAGGTCTGCGCGGTCACACCAGCGGTTACGCTGTCCCGCAATACGTCATCGACGCTCCCGGTGGCGGCGGCAAAGTCCCGATCAATCCGGGCTACATTCTCTATCACGACAACGAGAAAATTGTGATCCGGAATTACGAAGGGAAAATCTTCGAGTATCCAGAAAC
>QHPN01000211.1 GCA_003219115.1 Verrucomicrobiota bacterium
CCTGTGAGTTCGGAGCACACTGAATTGCAAAGGATTAAACCTTTGAATCATCAATCGCTTTTTCGCACTCCAGCGTCGTCCACTTGGGCCTGTCAAAACCTTCCTGTTGCACTCCGTCACGGAATTGGCTTTTCAGATTACGTCGCCCGATGTTTTCAACGCATCCTGGGCCGGAGTGAAAAATTCGTGTGGCTGCACCTTCGCTGAGACACCGCTTTACGCGATAAAAGCCTCGCCAGGATCAGACAACGGCCAGGTCATGCGCGCCTGGCACTATTCTGCTTGAGCTAAGCCGACGCGGTAAACTAAAACTACCAGCGCACAGGCCAGTAATGAAGAGTCCCCGTCATCCGTTACATCCGGTAACCGCAACCTGCCATTCCCCGAGCCTCTGTGAAGGCGGGTTCTCCAAAATGCCAAGATCATAAATCCCCTGTTTCCGCGTAACCTCGCGCCAAATTTGGGACAGTACTCCTGTGAACGGCCACAAAAAATGACTCTCGTTACGGGTTCACATGGCCAAACATCAGAAGGAAATCACGACATGAACAGTTCACACATTGACCGTAGAAATTTGATTCACCATTCGCCTATGTGGGGTGCATTTCTACTGATCGCGGTCACCCTGGGACCCTTTGCTCTTTTGCAAATGGCTCGAGCAGAGGACGGAGACCTGAATAACGGCAACACGGCTGAGGGTGGTTTGGCGTTCGAAAACGGTAGCGGCGGTGACAATACAGCAATCGGTTGGGATACGCTCCAAGCCAACACTGGCTCCTACAACACGGCCACAGGTTCCAAAGCGCTCTTTAACAACAGAGCCGGTAGCGAGAATACGGCCAGCGGTTATCAGGCACTCTCCCTGAACAACAGCGGCATCCAAAACACAGCCACCGGATCCCAAGCGCTCTATACCAATAGTACCGGGACCGACAACACGGCGACCGGTGCGAAGGCGCTCTATAGCAATACCGCCTCTTACAATACGGCCAGCGGCTACGGAGCGCTCTATAGCAACTCGAGTGGCACCGACAACACTGCCAGTGGTTTTAAAGCGCTCTTATACAACGCAACCGGCATCGATAATACGGCCGTCGGCAGCCAAGCGCTCTACCACAACACGACCAGCGCCAATACGGCCGTAGGTTATCAGGCGCTCTATTTCAATAGCAGCGGCATTGCCAACACCGCCACCGGTGTTCAAGCGCTCTATGCCAACACCAGCGGGACTTCTGATACCGCTACTGGCTATCTTGCGCTCGTCAGCAATACGACCGGTTACTCCAACACAGCGCAAGGTGATTCTGCGCTCACCAGCAACACTATCGGGGGCGGGAACACGGCTGGCGGTTATCAAGCGCTCTTTAGCAACACTAATGGCAATACTAACAGCGCCAACGGTGATCAGGCGCTCTATTTCAATCGCAGCGGCAGCAACAACACGGCCGCCGGGTATCAAGCGCTCTTTAACAACACAACCGGCAACAGCAACATCGCCCTGGGTGTCTCAGCCGGTGCCAACCTGACCACCGGGAGCAACAACATCGATATTGGTGCCCTCGGCGTGGCGGGCGAGTCGAACAAGATTCGCATCGGTGCGAAAGGCACCCAGACTGCCACCTTCATCGCCGGTATTTCTGGGAAGACAGTGGCCAGTGGCGTAACTGTTTTCATTAATGCCAATGGTCAACTGGGCACCGTGCAATCTTCCGCGCGTTTCAAGGACGAGATCAAGCCGATGGACAAGGCGAGCGAAACCATCCTCAACCTCAAACCCGTGACCTTCCGCTACAAGGAAGAGCTGGATCCAGACAAGATCCCACAGTTCGGATTAATCGCTGAAGAGGTAGAAAAGGTGAATCCAGACCTGGTGGTGCGCGATGAAGATGGAAAGGTAGCTACCGTTCGCTACGAAGCGGTGAATGCGATGCTGCTGAACGAGTTCATAAAGCAGCATCGAAGGGTCGAGGAGCAACAGGCCAAACTCGCAGAAGAGCAAGACACAATCGGCGAACTCAAGGCGGCAGTAGCGAAACAGCAGGCGGCCAATGCGCACCAACAGCAACAGATTGAAACATTAACTCAGGGACTGCAACAGGTCACCGCTCGGGTCGAATCAGGCAAATCTGCGCCGCGCATTGCGATCAACGATTAGTTACTTATTCCTTGTGTGCACGTTGGTTTAGTCTTGACCTTTCCAGGTGTTCCCGACCACAATCCTGGTTTCAAATCAGACTCTGAATCGGGCGTGGCCGTTATCTCCCGGTAGCTCCTCCCCTTTTCCTTGTTTGTGGGTGCATAATTAAACTCCGGGAGAAAGAAAGAAACTCCAATGCATTCTCTCCCTCTCATTGTCCCAGGTTCACCTGTGCAAAATTCGATAAGCCGCTCGCCGTTGCAGCACGGTTTTGTTCTCATCACTCTCGTCCTGGCATGGTTTGCGATTTCGCCAATGGCGCGAGCGGTTGACCCGTCCAACACGTCCGTCGGTGCAGGGGCTCTCAATTCCCTTACGCAGGGCGCCGGCAACACCGCCGTCGGTATTAACGCCCTCGGTTTGCTCACTACGGCGAACAGCAACACCGCCGTTGGCGCTTCCGCGCTTGTCCTCAACACCGCCGCGGACAATACGGCCCTAGGGTTTGGGGCGCTCGGTAACAACAGCACCGGCACCCAGAACACGGCTACAGGGTTTTTGGCCCTCTTTGACAACGCCACGAGCAACGCTAACACAGCGGATGGCTACTCCGCCCTCTATCACAACACTACTGGCACCCAGAACACGGCGACAGGTGTTCAGGCCCTCTACTTGAACAACACCGGCAACACCAACACTGCCACCGGTGTGAACACGCTCTATAGCAACACCAGTGGCAGCCAAAACACCGGCACTGGCTGGCAGGCACTTCACAGCAACAGCACTGGCGGTAACAATACGGCCACTGGCTGGGCAACGCTCAACAGCAACATCAACGGCAACAACAACACCGCAACGGGAATTCAGGCACTGCATTTCAATATCAGCGGCGGCAGCAACACCGCTGATGGCACCAACGCACTCCTTAACAGCACCGGCAACAATAACACCGCCGTTGGCACCAACGCTGGCGCAAATCTCACTACCGGCAGCAACAACATCGATATCGGCAATGCCGGTGTCGCGGGTGAATCAGCCAAAATCCGGATCGGGACAAAAGGAACGCAAACCGCTGCTTTCATCGCCGGGGTCTTTGGCAAGACGGCAAGTAGTAGTACCGCCTTATTCATTAATGCTAACGGTCAGCTCGGCACGGTACAATCCTCCGCGCGTTTTAAGCAAGACATCAAGCCGATGGAGCAAGCAAGCGACGCAGTGCTCAAGCTTAAACCCGTCACCTTCCGCTACAAAGAGGAGCTTGATCCAGATGGTGTGCCGCAATTCGGCCTCATCGCGGAGGAAGTAGAGAAGGTCAATCCTGACCTAGTCATTCGTGATGAGGATGGCAAGGTCAGCACGGTGCGGTACGAGGCGGTAAACGCGATGTTGCTCAATGAGTTCCTGAAAGCATATCGCAAACTCGACCAGCAACAAGCAATGATCGACCGGCAGCAGAAGCAGATCGACGCTCTGACTTCGATTGTCCAGAAAGTGAGCGACCAAATTGCCCCCAGCAAACCTGCACCACAATTAGTCACAAACCCTTAACCAACCGGTGATGCATCGCGCGCGCTGCTACGCCGCTTTCTCCATTCGCGTCGAATTTTCGGCACGCATGAGACAATGTGGGATAAACGCGATCCAGCGCATTTCCGCCGATCGCCAGATCGTTTAGCCAAGCACCGTTCAATGCGATCCGGCCGCGGCGCGATCGCAGGAAGCGACTCTAGGCCGCGGCTTGAGCCGATGACCGGCTGAGCAGTTGCTGGTAAACCCGGATGTAATCCTCGGCCATCTGACGATCGGTGAACCTTTGTTCGAACTCACGCGGCAGCGCCCACGACTGATTTGCTCAATTTTCCCCACCGCTTCCACCGCCCGGTCAATATCCTCGACGTTAAAACCTGTCTCTCCTTCAACAATAATTTCGGGGACGGAACCGCATGGAATTAATCGCCAATAATCAACAAGGCAGCGTTTCGACCATAACCGGGATAACGCCTCTCCAGCGCAGCCACGGGTAATTAAGTAGCGCGAAAAGGCTACGCGGTGTTTTTCACGCTGTCGCCCGCAGTAGCATCGTAGGTTGCACCGCTTACACGGCGCGCGGCATCCGTGCAAAGGAACACCACCGAGGGTGCGACTTCGTCCGGCTGCATCCATGGGATACCCATTACCGCTTGCGGCGCGCGTGCAGCAATGACTTCCTGCTCAGTCGGATTCTCCTTTGTTTCTTTGCCTCCTTCCTTTAGCGCCTCTTTCCAGCGGCCCGGATTGCGCGTCATCGGCGTATCGGTCAGCCCCGGCTCGACGCAATTCACCGTGATGCCATCTT
>QHPN01000212.1 GCA_003219115.1 Verrucomicrobiota bacterium
CCGCTTTGCCCGCTCGATCTGCTCGAGCAGATTCGGTCTCAGATAAAAGCGCTTAACGCCTTGTATATACTGGACGGGGGTGATCATTCTTTGCGTGTGCCAAAAAAACAACTCCAGGCGATTGGTGAAACGCAGGAGCGCATTGATCAACGTATCCTCGAAGCCATCGCCAAGTTTGTTTCTTCGACAGTGCAACCGATCCTAGCAGGCTGTTGAAATAGTCACGACTTTCAATCCAGCGCCGTCGGCGCGACATGCTGATAGATTGCCCACGACTATACCCAACCAGCTCCGTAGGAGCGGCAAGTCGAACAGCGCTTGATTCTCGTAAAATTTTCGAGATCCTCCGAATTTCTGTCCGCTTCTGAATGGTGCTGGTCTCTGGTCTTGAATCGTCCCGGCCCGTCTTTCGGGTAGGTCAGTAGCTTACATTTCGCTGGGAAATTTATCTTACTCCGCCTAAGGTCGACGTTCAGTCCCGCATGGTTCCGCCGTTTGACGAAAGACGATGAACCCGCAGCGCATTGATACGCACCATCATTTTTTTTCTGCCTGATTACATGGCGACGGTTGAGCGGTTGCGCTCGAAGGAAGCGGGTGGTTGCGGCATTGCTTCCCCCGATTGGTCGGCCGCCGCTTCCCTCGAGATGATGGATCGTTACGGCATTCGGGCCGCAGTCGTGTCAATAGCCTCGCCAGGAGTCTAATTGGTGACGCGAAGGGCCGCGCGTCGTCTAGCGCGTTTGTGCAACGAGTACGCCGCAGGATTAATGCGCAAACATCCAGGCCGATTCGGCTTCTTCGCAAGTGTGCCGCTTCCGGATGTGGATGGGGCAATTGCCGAGGCCGCTTACGCATTCGATACCCTGAAATGTGACAGCATCGGAGTGATGGGTAGCGTGGCCGATCGCTTTCTCGGCGATCCCGCAGTCGAAGGAGTCCCGTTGCTTGGGGCCGGCTCCGCAGAGCGTTGCCCTACCGAAAATCGTCGCAGGAAAATTGGTAGGGCGAGACTCCGTCGAGCCATCTGCGCCTACGGAACGTGAGATGTCCCCATGCACGATGTGCAACCCGACCCAGACGCCCGACCAGCGCGACGAGATAAAACTGCCCGACGATTGCCTCCAACATAGCCATGGTTCGCGCCGCTGCCGACTACGGAACGACATCGCCGTAACCGACAGTCGTCAGAGTTATGAAGTTGAAGTATCGCATCTGCATGACGCGCGCGACGTAGTCATGCGCTGTGATCGTGATTGACGCGACAAAAGATCCTGGCTGCAGTTCCTCAAGAAGGGCGTAGGCAAAGGTCCAGGCGTATCCGATCAGCAGATAAGGAACAGATCGCGGCGTAGGTTTTGTCCGCGGTGATTCTGCCGCTGCGCACCACATAAACGAGGATGGTAATCGCGAAAAATGCGATCAAAACAACGATAGTCGAATGTGAAACTACCAAGATCCAATAGCTGGGAACCGCAACCAGCAGAAAGTTAGTCATTATCGTGGCCAACGATAAAATCGGGGCGATACCGACAAGTGTTTCCGCGTACGAACGGCATAGGTGGCCGACAATAGAACGATGGTGGCGACAATACTCAGAATGGTCGGGCCATGCTGAAGTGGAGCGACGAAGGGAGACGCGATAAAGAGCAACAGGATCGAAATCAGAAGCGTTAAATGACGCCAGCGCCCGAGTGCGTTCGGTCCTTCCCCGTGTTCGGTCACAGCATGAGATTTCTCCGAATCCGTTTAAATCCGTGTAATTCGCGGTTGAAACCTTAGGTTTGCGGCGCGGCCGCACTGCGTAATCCCCGGTTAATGAGGTCAACTCAGTGGCAGGAAGCTACCCGGCTGTGGCACGGGTTTGTTGCCATTGAGACTGAGGTAAGTGTATTCCTGGAGAAGACGCTCGTAATCGGAAAGTAGCTTCATTGCGTCGCTTGGTTTCAATCGATCAGTTTTAATCGCGGTATCGACTTGTGTTTTGAGAAGACGCATTAGCTCAACCTTGTCCCATTGCGTCATGGCGAGAACTTCGCCGATGGTGCTGCCTTCGATTACTTCTTCGATGTACCAGCCGGATTCTTCATCCGGATCGAGAAAGACGTGCACCTCGGTAACGCGTCCAAACAAATTGTGAAGGTCACCCATGATGTCCTGATAGGCGCCGACCATGAAGACGCCGAGATAATAGATTTCGCCTGGGTTAATCCGATGAAGTGGCAGGGTATCTCGCACGTCCAGCAGATCGATGAACTTGGAAACTTTCCCGTCGGAATCGCAGGTAATATCGACGATGGTGCCGTTGCGTTCGGGCGGCTGCGTTAGCCGGTGAATTGGCATAATAGGAAACAGCTGACCGAGGGCCCAATGATCGAGCAACGATTGAAAGACGGAAAAGTTGCAGATGTATTGGTCGCCCAGCGCGGTTTCCAGTTCTTTTACTTCATCCGGGATAAACCTCAGGCCCCGGTGCATGCCGACGATCTGGGTGGCCAGTTGCCAGTAAACGCTATCGATCTTTGCTTTTGATTCGAGGTCGAGCAATCCAAGATCGAATGTTTGCTGGGCTTCTTCCTTGATTTGCTGGATGTCGTGCAGGCTTTCCAGCCGGTTCCCGCGCTTGAGCCGTTGCTTCACTTCCAGGATGTCGCCGACAAGCTTGTGATCTTTTCCGGCGAGACCGACCTTGGTTTTTCCGGCGGTCTTTTCGATCGAGCTAAATGCCTCCATCACCAGGACGGAGTGATGCGCGACGATCGCGCGCCCTCCTTCGCTAACAATTGCTGGATGAGCGACGCCTTCGGAATCGCATACATCCATAATGTTCCAGATCACGTCGTTAGCATATTCTTGGAGCGAATAGTTTGTCGAACTATCGAAAGTAGAACGAGAGCCGTCGTAATCGACCCCGAGACCGCCGCCGACATCGAGGTATTCGAGTTCGTGGCCGAGTTTTGCGATCTTGGAATAATAGCGCGCCGCTTCGCGAACCGCGCGTTTGATCGTCGAAATATCGGGAACCTGCGAGCCGAGGTGGAAATGGATCAGCTTGAGGCAATGTGCCAGCCCCTCGCTTTTCAGCATCTCGCTGGCAGCAATTAGACTAACGGTGTCGAGTCCAAACTTTGCGTTTTCTCCGCCGCTGGTCGTCCATTTCCCGGCACCTTTACTAGTCAAGCGCACCCGAATTCCGATCAATGGCTCGACTCCAACTTCTTTCGAGGTTCGGATGGTCTGCTCCAGTTCCTCCAGCTTCTCGACTACAATGACGACGAGCTTGCCGAGTTTGCGCCCCAACAGCGCGATCCGAATAAAGGCAGCGTCCTTATAACCGTTGCAGATGATCAGACTCTTTTGGTCCTTATGCATGGCCAGGGCCGCGACCAGCTCCGGTTTGCTGCCAAGTGAAAAGCCTGGCCGGCATCAACGATCTCTTCGATCACTTCACGCAGTTGATTAACCTTGATCGGGAAAACGCCGCGGTAATTGCCGCGGTACTTGAATTCGGTAATCGCGTTGTCAAAAGCGCGGTTGACCGATTCGACGCGGTGCCGGAGCAAATCCTGAAAGCGGATGACGAGCGGGAAGGGTAGCCCGCGCGAGCGCGCTTCATTAACCACTTCAAGAATCGGGATGTCGCCGCCATTTTCCTGGAGCGGCTTGGCCACGACGTTGCCATCCGCGTTGATGGAAAAATACCCGGTGCCCCAACCCTCGACGTTGTAGGTGGCATTTGCCGCCTCCAGGTCCCAATCGTTCTTTGTCATTTCGTCAGCGGCTGCAGAACGGACAATTATTGATCCAGCGGAACATGCAAGATGATTTGTAGCCGTTCCGCTGCGTGAAGGGCGCACACGTCCGATGGGGACGGTATGTGTTTAGCGCCAACGGCGCTGCCTCAATCCCAGCCTGGGGCAACGCCCCAGGAATCGGAATTATACGTTGTATGAGCGCTGAAGGCGCGACTCAAGGTATTCTTTCCCGCCGTAATTGCGAATACCAATTGAATCGCGCTGTCAGCGCTGGAGAATTTAATTTTTTGGACGAGTTCCTGGGGCGTTGGCCCCAGGCTATCTTGATTCGCGCCTTTGGCGCTAAACAGATACTAGGGACGCGGCTACAGGGGCTATGCGAAACGGGCGCGTGTTCAAGAACGTGTCTACAAGTGTCGCAATCGCGACCGGAGCGGCTTGTTTTTCCTTCTTCTCGCGGTACCGTCGCTCCGGTGAATAAAACGGTCATTGAAGTGCACGTTCGCGCCGTCCTCCCAACGAGCGGCGGTTGCGCGGTTTTCATTGGGAATAGCGACAAGGTTTTTATCGTTTATGTCGATCAAACGGTCGGAAGCGCGATCACGATGTTCATGCGCGAGATGACGAAAGAACGGCCGTTGACGCATGATTTGATGGCGCATTTGATGACGGCGGTGGGTGCACACGTCGAACGAGTGATCATTAACGATCTGAAAAATGCGACGTATTATGCGCGCATGATCATCGCGGCGGAGAATGAGTTGCAGCAGAAGAAGATTATCGAACTCGACGCGCGCCCAAGCGATTGCATTGCGATGGCGACGCAACAAAAGGCGCCGATCTACGTGAGCCAGGAAGTTTGGGATGAGGTCGAGGACATGAGCGATGTCCTGCGGAAAATGGAAGAGGAAGGCCTCAAGCCGGAGATCGATCCGGAAGGGGAAGCGGCTGAGGAGGAGTGATCCGTTAAATTGTTAAAACGGCACCATCCTCAATGAGACGCCTTCCCGTTTTAACGTTGTAACCTTTTAACTTTTTTTAACGGAGTTGCTCGCGGCTACGTAAGCAATTCCCCATAACGTTCGCGGGCGAGTTGCAATGAACGCTCCAGAATCGCCGCCGGCGTGTCGAGCGAATCCACTTCCTCCAGCAATTTCTCGCATTCTTCGCGCGAAAGACTCCGAATGGCGGATTTCACCCGCGGCACCAACGCCGGGCTGACGCTCAGTTCGTCGACACCGAGTCCGAGCAAGAGCGGGGTCAGCTCGACGTCGCCCGCCATTTCACCGCAGACGCCGAACCAGATGTCATGTTTGTGGGCCGCATCGGCGACCATCTTGATCAAGCGCAGGACGGCGGGGTGCGACGGTTCGTAAAGGTGCGCAATGCGCTCATTCACGCGATCGACGGCAATGGCATATTGAATCAGATCGTTCGTGCCGATGCTGAAGAAATCAACGTCGCTGGCGAGCGATTCCGCACAAATCGCCGCGCTCGGAATTTCGATCATCGCGCCGATCTGCATTTCGGTATTGAACGGTATTCCAGCCGAGGCCAGTTCGCATTTGCATTCATCCACCATCTCGAGGGCACGTCGCAGCTCGGCTTTTCCCGAAATCATCGGAAACATCAGTTTGACATTGCCGACCTCGCTCGCGCGCAGAATCGCCCGCAACTGCGGTTTGAAGACCTCAGGATGTTCGAGGCAAAACCGAATGGCGCGCCACCCCAAAAAAGGATTGAGCTCGTCGCTCACGTCGATCCCGCCGGCGATCTTGTCGCCACCGAGATCGAACGTTCGAATAATCAATGGATGCGGCCGGACCGATTCGGCGACGCGCCGATAAGTCTTGTATTGCTCTTCTTCGCCGGGCAGTGAGTCGCGATCGAGATAAAGGAATTCGGTGCGATAGAGCCCGATTCCTTCCGCACCATGGATCGACACGCTGGTGACATCATCCGGCAACTCAATGTTGGCCGACAAGACAATGTGTTCGCCATCGCGGGTCTTGGCCGCTTTCTCGCGCAACTCCGCCAGTTCTTTCGAAACTTCAGATTGCCGGACCTCGACCTTGCCATAATAACTTAGCGTTTCCGGCGATGGATTGACGATGAGTAATCCGGTGTAGCCATCGAGCAACGCCGTCGCGCCGCTCTCAACTTTTTCGGTGACGTCATGCAGACCAACCGCGGCCGGAATGGTGAGCGAGCGTGGCATGATAGCGGTGTGCGAGGTGCGGCTGCCGAGATCGGTGGCGATCCCGAGCACACGATCCCGATCCATGGAAGCGGCATCGGAAGGGGTGAGATTGTGCGCCACGAGGATGTGCGCTTCGCCCGGCAGCGGCATCATCTTCGGCGCTTTGCCCTGCAAATTCCGAACGACACGGCGCATCACGTCCTGAATGTCGAGCGCGCGTTCGCGCAAATAAGGATCGTCGATCTGACCGAGAGTGTCGGCGTATTTCGCGGCTACCTCATGAAAGACGGCTTCGACATTAACGTGCTCGGCCTCCAGCTTGCGCAAAACTTCTGGGCATCGAAAATCCCGGCATCCTTTGTTCCGATCGCTTCCGCGATCTTCTGCTGCATTTCGAGAATCTGAATGCGCGTCTGGACAAGCGCTGATTCGAAGCGGCCAATCTCGGCCGGAACCTGCGACGGATCGATCGGGCAGCGATCGATTTCCTCGAGCTCATCGCGCATGACCTGAATGGGGCCGCGGGCTATGCCCGGCGACACACCCATGCCATGGAAACGGGTTTCGACCGGCTCGCTATTCATTGGCAGGAGGTTAGCCGGTTTGTCAATTTTAGCGAGACGAGACAGCCGGGGTAACGCGAAAGTAAACCGGTCGCCACAGAGGGCACAGAGCTCTGGATTGATCCGCAGATTACGCAGATTCTAACAGAACAGAGGATTTGAGCCGCCAAGTACACCGAACACGCTAAATTTGGAGGGGATACGCGCTGTCGTGTCCCAAACTTTTGGGCGGTCCGAGCCGGACTGGTGTAGACAGCGCGGCGGCCCTCCGGCCTTTCCCTTTTTCGCGTTATTTCGCGTCTTTAGTGTGATCCGTGGGCGTTTCTTCCTCTTCCTGTCCTCTGTGTGCTCTGTGGTAAAATTAATCCTCGTTAAACTTCCCTTTAATCAACGCCTCGACCTCTTCGAGCGCGCGCTCGGCATCGGGCCCTTCGCAGCGAATTTGCAATTTCGATCCTTGTCCTGCCGCCAGCATCATCAGACCCATGATGCTCTTACCATTTACCTCTTCGCTCTCCTTTTTCACCCAAACCTCGGCACGAAAGCGGCTCGCCACCTTGACGAAAAGCGCGGCCGGCCGCGCATGCAAACCGAGCCGGTTAACAATCGTGATTTCCTTTTCGGCCTTTTGCGCGGAGGCTCCGGCTCCAGTTTTTCGATTAAGCAATCCCATCGGGACTTTTCGTCTCCATTAAATTGAGCAGCTTTGTGTTGAATTCCAACGCCGCATTGCTGCCGAGGCTCTTGAGTTTCTGGTCCATCGCTGCCACTTCGATCAACCGCGCCAGATCGC
Source organism: Verrucomicrobiota bacterium (assembly GCA_003219115.1). Taxonomy (GTDB): domain Bacteria; phylum Verrucomicrobiota; class Verrucomicrobiia; order Chthoniobacterales; family UBA10450; genus AV69. The sequence continues at coordinate 7,312 of QHPN01000212.1, forward strand.
GGCCCGGCCGCACCGGAATGGTGACGTGCGGCACTTTGATGTCCAAAATTTCGTAAAACTCGCGATCCAGCCCGGTGCGGTCCACTTCCTCGGTGTCGCTCCAATCCTTCAAGGTCACCACCAAATCGAGCCGCTTCTCCACCCGGATCGCGCCGATGCCGAAAACGGAAGCGACATTGATGATTCCGATCCCGCGCACTTCCATGTGATATCGGGTGAGCTGCGGCGCCGTCGCCATCAACTCGCGGCCTTCCAGCGAAGTGATCCGGGTCACGTCATCAGCGACCAGGCTATATCCGCGCTCGATTAACTGCAGGACACTCTCGCTCTTGCCGATGCCGCTTACTCCGCGAATGAGAACGCCGATGCCGAGAATATCCACCGTGCTGCCGAATTCGGTCACGGTCGGAGAGAAATCGACTTCCAGCGCAATGGTGGCCGCGTTGATGAATTTCATCGTGATCATCGGAGTGCGAAAAACTGCGATCTCCTCATTCTGCGCCACCGTCATCAGTGCGTCGTCGAGATGCGCGCCACGGGAAATCACCACGCACGGGATTTTTTGTTCGCACAAGGCGCGGAAGCGTTTGACCCGCAATTTGGGCGAAAGACTTTTCAGGTACGTGTTCTCCGCCGCGCCCAGAACCTGAACCCGTTTCTCGGCGAAATAACTGAAGAACCCGCTTAGGGCGAGACCAGGGCGATTAATGGTTGGCTCGCGAATTTTTCGATGAAACCCAACGCGCGAGCCTTCCAACCGCAGCGCTAGTTTTTCGCCGTGGGTATTGAAAAAAGTTTCCACGGTAACGATCGGCACGCTTTTGCGTTGATCGCTCTCGGAAGTAATTGTTTGCGCAGTTGGGCCGTCCGTCATAACGGAACCAACGTTTAGCTTGTTGCGGGGCGAATTTCCACACCTGCGCGCGAATAATTCACGCCGTAGCTGTAGCGGCGGTCTATGACCGCCGGACTCTTCCTCCGGGGAGCGCAGGCAGCTTGCCTGCAATCGTCGGCAGCTTGCCGACGATGTTGTGTTTGGCAAGCTGCCAAACACCGCAGGCAAGCTGCCATGCGCTCCCCATTCCCCCAAAAAAAACGCCGCTCGCTTTCGTCCTCGAATCGGGTTCCTTAGCCCGATGATTCATCGACGCCCCCGCGCCACTACCACCATATTCACACTTGTCCTTTCGCTGGTCTTTTACTCGTTGATTATGACTGGGTTCGGCGCCCCGGCCGAAACCAGCCCGCCTCCGGTTACACCGACGCCAGAAGTAAGACCCTCTCCCGCCAACGCCTCATCATCCACAGCGGCCACTCCATCCAAGGCGGTCGAAAACTCGGTCGTTAAAATCTTCGCCACCCTGCGTCAGCCTGATCCGACCAAACCGTGGACAAAAAAAGAGCCGGACGATATCACCGCCAGCGGGGTCGTGATCAGCGGCAAGCGCATTCTGACCAATGCCCATGTCGTGCAATACGCCAGCGAAGTGCAGGTCCAGGCCAACCAGGCCGGTGACAAACTTCCAGCCATTGTCAAAGCTGTCGGACCGGGAATCGATCTCGCTGTTCTCGAACTGGAAGACCAGAAATTTTTCGATTCACACGCGCCGTTGCCGTTTCGAAAGTCGCTCCCGGATTCCAAGGACCCGGTCGTGGTTTACGGCTATCCGACTGGCGGGAGCAGTCTTTCCATTACCAAAGGAATTATCTCGCGGATTGAATTTACCAGTTACAGTCTTTCGGCGCTCGGTCTGCGCATCCAGATCGATGCCGCGATTAATCCCGGAAACAGCGGCGGACCTGCGGTTGTTAACGACGAGATTGTCGGTCTCGCGTTTAGTCACCTGCAAATGGCGCAGAACATCGGCTACATCATTCCAGTAGAAGAGATCGAGCTGTTCCTGCAAGATGTGACCGATGGTCGCTACGATGGCAAGCCAGTCATGTACGACGATCTGCAAACGCTGGAAAACCCGGCGCTGCGTTCTGACCTGCACTTACCGGAATCATCGCAAGGCATGGTAGTCCACCGCCCCTTCGATTCGTCGCCCAACTATCCCCTGAAGGAATGGGACGTCATTACCAAGATCGGCGATGTGCCGGTCGACGACGAAGGGATGATCAAGCTCGGAGATACTCTGCGGGTCCGGTTCGCTTACATGGTTCAGAAACTGGCGCAGAAGGACACGGTTCCGCTTACCATTTACCGGGGTGGAAAAGAATCGAAGATAAATCTGCCGGTGTTGCGACAGCGTCCCCTGGTAATTCCGGAGTTAAAAGGAGCGTATCCCTCTTACTTCGTTTATGGGCCGCTCGTCTTCTCCGAAGCGACGACGGACCTGGTCGCTCTCGCCCAGCGCAATCGCGAAATGGCGGCGCTGGTTGCGATGCTGACTTATATCGGCAGCCCGCTCATTGGGAGAATTGGGGATAAACCGGCGTTTCCTGGTGAACGGCTCGTCGTCGTGCCCTGTCCATTTTTCCCACATCGACTCTCCAAAGGATACGGCAACCCGTCGTGGCAGGTCCTAAAAACGGTGAATCATCAACCGATCAAGAACCTCACTCACCTGGTCGAGGTCCTGCGCGATTTGAAAGATGAATTCGTCACCTTGGAGTTCAATACCCGAAGCAGTGGTGAGTCTATTGTCTTTCCCAGGGCCGAAATGGTCAGCGCCACCGAAAATATTTTGAGCGACAACGGAGTGCGGTCGCAAGGCTCCGCCGATGTAATGACAATCTGGAATGCCAAGGGGACTAACAACTGACCGCATGACCACGGATTTTTAAGAAAACGCCGAACACCGAATTAATTACTGAATCCTGAACACTAAACCCTGAACTCTAAGCTCTAACTATGAACTCCGGCCTCCGACCTTCTAAAGTTCAACTCTTCAACCCATTCGGCGTTGGGTGTTGGACGTTCGGCGTTGGGCGTTTTCTTCCTCGGCCCACTCTGGCTTCTCACTCCTCAACTCTTACCTCCCTGGTGCGCCGTAGTCCCGCGACTGCGGGACGAAGGCGGCTCGCTTCTCATCCCGGCCTCATTCGGTGTTCGGTGTTCGGCGTTCGATGCCTGCCGCGCCGTAGCTTCGCGAAGGCGGGTTCGATGTTTTCTTTCTTTGCCCTTTGCTCTTTCCCCTTTGCCGTTCTGTTATTACCCCTCAGCTTCGCTTCCGCCCAGGTCGACGAAGCCCCCTACTTCGGCGACTGGGAAAATGATCGTGGCGATACGCTTCAGATCACGAGCGACAGCATCAAAGTAAACAACGAGAAACCGGTCCGCTACGACGACATTACCGAAGACAGTGATGAGACCTTTTTTGTGCTGCAAATTAAGGACTCAAGTGGGTCGAGCTACTTCGGTGGCAACTTCCTTCGCATTACGTTCGGCAAAGATCCCGACCATTTCACCATGTCGATCTACAAAACTCTGCCCGATACGCTGAAACAGGAAAACGAAGTCAAACGCATCGAATGGTCCGCCCCAGCCGAGGAGAACGAGGAGGCCGACCAA
>QHPN01000213.1 GCA_003219115.1 Verrucomicrobiota bacterium
CATGGTGATGTCGCCGCCTTGCATTCGGGAGTCGTAGCCCGGCTGGAGCGAGACCTGTACTTGCGAGGCGGGAGCTGAGGATGGCTGCGAGGCAGGCTTCATCGAGGTAACCGGCATGGTTGGGGCAGCACCGGCATCTGGCGGGTCGTTCGTGGAAGTCTCATAGCGAGCGGCCGCAATCGGGATTGTCTCTACCTCGCCCATATAATTGACCCGGACCGAGGTGGTATCACTTGAGACAACTGGAAGTCTCATCCCGGCAGGCAAAGTGGTCTCACCATAGGCGATTTTGACCTTTACCGGCTGGATCAACACGATGAAGCCAGGCGCTGAAGTATTGGGCGGCTGAGCAGGTGGTGATGCGCCTGCGATCGGATGTTCGAACAGACAAAATACAGCAATAACGGCGATCGAGATCAGTGTTTCACGGACGTTGACGCGCAAAAGGCAGCTAAACACGGGTCGTGTTTTACCCGACAGGCAAAATCAAATCAACAAGCAATGGAGCAGTCGGTAATGGAGTAAACTAGGCGGAAGGAAAGTGCTTTTACACCACTCCATTACTCCCACCGCTCCATTATCCCATTCTGCCTCAGGCTAGAAGCCTAATTTCCGGGCGGTCCATTAGGGCGAAGATGTGCGCTTTCTTCGCGGAATAATCGAGGGAGCGAAATTGGCGGATTTCCTCCAGCCTGCGCAGACCGTTGAGGGTATCGAGATAACGGGTATAGCTGGCGGCGAGTTCACAGGTCTCCAGATAGCGCCCGCGCAAGTTTTCATCGCGAAAGGCTTCCGGGCATTGGCGCGCGAAAAGATGAAAACGCAGCCAGCGGCGATCGGTGCGGGAAACGCGCTGGGTTTTGCGAAAAAAAGCGACGAATAAGAGAAGGACGAGATAAGTATCGACTTGCGCCTGCAACTCGAGATTGCGAGCGAATTCTTCCGAGGCAATTTGGCGCTGGCCGCTCTTGAACTGCAGCGCGGCGTGCAGGGCGTGATTCAATTCCTCAACGAAAACGATGAGGGAGCGAATATTGGAATCACTCAGTCCGCTGCGCGGGTCCTGGCGTTCGAGCTGATCGATGAGCCAGCGCGAATAATAAATCCCAACATAAAGCTGATCGCCGGCGTGCCGAAGAAAAGTGCGCGCGAGTTCGTTCAGTTCGCGCGCGGAAGCACCGGCCAGCTTGCTGAGCTGAATGGAGCGGGCGCGATCGATAATGCAATCCTCCAGATTAATACCGACCTGCGCGTAGGTGCGTTCGAAGAGATGCTGAATCTGGCTGAAAAGCGTCTCGTTCATACTAGTGTGGGTCTGTCGCCTTCATCCAGATTCAGCAAACGATCGGCCAGCTGATTGAGCGCAAGTCGGACATCGCGAAAACGATCGGCCAGCTCGGCATAGACATCGTCAAGTTCGCAGCGACGGGCAGTGGCATGAGAAGAGAGAAGATGATAATTGCGCCGGCCAAGATTTTCGTAAAAGCCGATGTCGGGCGCGCCGCGCAAACTGCGTCGCTGTGTATTCTCATGAAAGATTCCGCTGATGAAGAGCGAGTAATTGCCGACGTGAGCCCGAAGCAAGAACGCTTCATCCTGGGTTGCGCGGGAGAGCGCGATTAACATATCGGAGAGATACTGGCGCGGCGATTCGTCATCGACTTGCGGCCCTTGCAAGACATGCGCGCGCGAGAAATTTTCCAGCAGTGAGCCAACGTAATCGCATAACTTGCGATCGCGCATTCCAGCGTCGCGCAAGACATAGCGCGCCAAAACGTAAAAGTAGAATTGGGAGGAAATTCGCAGTTGAGCGTCGTTGCAGAGAATGGCCTGGACCAGACGCGGCGAATCAAGAACAGAATCGCGGGTCTCGGAATCGGACAGAAGGTCGACCAGAGAAACGGATTCGGACTGGGAGCGCGCGAGAGTGCGGACGACAAAATCAAAATCCGCTGCGGTAAACCGCGTCCGACAATTCGCCTGAATCATCGAGAGCGTATTATAAGCACCGTCGGTGCCAAAAGGCAAGACTAACCAGCAGCCGATCCGAGGGAAACGGGGCAGAAGGCAGTTATTTTCCTACTTTCAAATGGCCTAACGAAACGGGCGGAGCCAGCAAATTCGAGGGTTGGCCGCGATCGACGGTCTGGGACCAGGCGTGTTTGCTGTTATCAAGGAAGAGCGCTTCGAGAACGTAATCCCCGGGCCGCAGTTCGGTGGTGGTAACGGTCCAATTCTCGAGATGATTGCCTTGGGCTACCTCAGGCGCGCACAAGCCTTTGACAAAAAGCGTGCTCTTTCGATCGCGCAAAAGGCGAAGAAGCATCCAGGGAAATACCTCGCGCTCGCCCTGAAACCTCCAACGTAAACGAATCTGAAGTAGCTGCGGAGGAGAAATAGTCTTGTTGCCGGTTTCGATCGCAAGGAGCTGGGTTGCACCGACTGCAAAAACTGGTGCCTCCTCGGTCACGGATTCTTCGCTGGTGAAAGCCGTCGTCGCACCTTCGGTATTCCGCAAGAGCGTGAGTTCATCCTGTGACTCTGCGGTCCAAGTGGTGCGCTTGAGGAAGTCATGGAGCAACCGATCACTCGACGGAATGATCCGTCCATCGACTGTTTTCATTGTCGGATGATAGAAACCCGCCCTTGGATCGAAGGTGGCTGTGTCCCGATAATCGATCAGCACAAAATCGGTCGGCGGCGGCGGCTCGTACGATGACCGGCTCAGCGTTTTGAGCCCCTTCAAGATGTAATGCAGCGAGTACAATTTTTCCCGCATCGCGAGGTGCGAGAGGTACGGGAGCGGCGCTACGACGCTGCTGGTCGGTGGGATTTGCGCAATGAATGCGTTCTTGCGTGTGCGCTCCGGCCCGCCTTCGAACCAAGCGGCGTTCCTAGAAACGATGCCGGAGAGAAGGCCGAGCCAAAATTGTGCAACCACACACGCGGCAACGATGAACCACGGAACAATGCGCCGCAGAAAAACGGGAAGTTTCCAATGATCGAAAGCCGCAATCGCTTCAACCGATGCAATCCAAAAGAGTGGGAGCAGTGGTGCGCCGTAATGAAAATAAATCATCCACTCCGACGAGCGCCAGGATAGGAGATGCTGGAGCAGGACGGGCACGGCGATCAGAATCCAGCGTGGCCTCAACAGCGGCAAGCAAAGGAACGGAAAGAGAAGACCCCAAACAAGATTTCCGTGAGTAAGCGATTCGAGAAGCGCCTGTCCGATTAGTTGCGGCCGGACGAGCGCGTTAAGCAAAATATTTCCAGCCGACGTTCCAAGGCGATCGTATAAGCCAAGGTAATCGATGTTACCGGAATTAAGCGCTGGCGTGATGACGCGGGTACAAATGACGAACCAGATAACAGCGAAGCTCATTGGCCACAAGTACCAGCGGCGTAGCTCAGCAAATGCGCGATTGCGTTCAGAAATAGAGAAGATGATGCAGTAAACAGCCAGAAGCGGCGCCATGTTTTCTTTGCACGCCAGAACCGCAACGAACCAGAGCCAGTGTCGCCAGAGCGATTTCGTCAGCCGGGCTTGAAACATCAACAACAGGAACGGCGCCGTCAGAGCTTCGGGATGGAACTCGTGCAGCGCGATGTATCCCGCCGCGGGCGCGAGAAGAATGGCAACGCCCAGCATACATGCTCGCTTGTTATCAAACCCGAGTCGCCTGGCAATCTCGTAACCAACCGGGCCCATGCTGGCGAGAGCAGCGTTCTGCACCGCCACAAAAACCATGGGATGACGAAAAATGGCGAGGAGCGGAGCAAAGAGAAAAACGATCGGCTCGACGTGATTGCCGAGCAGGGGAACGTTTTCGACGGAGACATCGAAACGCCCGTGAATCAGTTGCCAGATCGCCTGAACATAATAGGCGAGGTCGAAGCTCCGATATTGGAAATCCGACCAGCGGGCATAGGAGGTCCAAGTCCAGACAAGGAAGGAAATAGCGGCGACGGTTGTGATAACAACTTTGGCTGGGTCGGTTCGTTGCTCGTTAGCTGTCATCGTCCTCGCCTGGCAGCCCGTTCAAACAGCGGGCCATTTGGAACATAGACTTGCAGTTGTGCGTCCAGCGGGTTTGCAACCGCTGAGCCAGTAGAAGCGCACAGCCTGTCCGCTGGGCGCACAGGCACAGCCCTTTGTTCCGAGCTGTTGCAGTGCGCACCAGTTCTGTTTTTTAACCGTCTCCTAGGATCCGACCAATCAATATCGGATATTGGCGGAAGGGGTGGGATTCGAACCCACGGTGGGTTGCCCCACGCTCGATTTCGAGTCGAGTGCCTTAAACCGGACTCAGCCACCCTTCCGGCGGCCAAGCTGAGTATGATTAAGAGTGGATTCCTTTGCAACGTCGACGGCCTTCAAGGAAAGGTGGCGCGCGCCAACATTCCCAGCGCAAGCAGATTGCTCAACAGACAGGTAATGAAAGCGACGGGCCAGCACCACCGGATGTTTTTCAAAGTCCCGTTAGCTATTGAAACCATGGCGAAAGGGAGGAAGGGCAAAAAATACCGGCCGTGAAACCCGCCAACTTCATTGGCTCCGACAGGATCCCATGTCAGATAAATGACCAGTGCTACG
>QHPN01000072.1 GCA_003219115.1 Verrucomicrobiota bacterium
CTGCAAACCAATAACCGTTACCTGACTCAAATACAGATAGCTCCTATGAAACTGAAACAAAAAACTGATGAGGAACTACGGCGCGCCAAGGAAGTCGGGCCCGCTTCGGGTGGTGACTAGCGCAAATGACAAAAAGGTACCGAGCCGTGTAGGCTCCGGAAAATCTTTCTCTTCCGCTCCCTCCTAATCTTCTTCTCCGTCGCTCTTCCGCCGTCTTGTCGCGCCGTAGCTTTAGCGAAGGGCGAAACGTTAATGAAGGCCGACCCTGCTTAAGTTGGGGAACAGAAGGTCAGAGCTCGGAGATCAGCAAAAAGGTTGCGCTCGTTCGAACTCCGGCCCGTTCACCATTGGCGCGAACGTAGTTTGAATCAATGTTGTGAAATGCGTGATCGCGACTGCGCACACCGGCATCCGGAGGAACACGACGCGAAACGCCATTCGCAGAGTTTCAGGATGGCGTTCGTTGTCGGAACGGCGCTGAACGCCGGCTATGTCGTTGTTGAACTGATTTTCGGGATCTTCGCTCATTCACTCGCGCTCATCGCCGATGCCGGTCACAATTTCGGCGACGTCCTGGCATTGCTGCTCGCCTTGGGTGCGACTTATCTGACGTCGACACCATCGACTGCGCGCCGGACGTACGGCCTCGGGCGATCTTCCATCCTTGCGGCGCTCGTAAACTCGGCGTTGTTGCTCATCGCGGTTGGCGGAATCACCTGGGAAGCGATTCGGCGATTTTCGGATCCCGGTGAAGTCGGCGGCAAAACGGTAATGATCGTTGCCGCAATTGGGATCGTCATAAACGGAGTCACGGCGCTATTATTTTTCGCCGGGCGCGAGCGTGATCTCAATATTAGAGGCGCATTTCTTCACATGGTGGCAGACGCAGCCGTCTCGGCTGGTGTTGTCATTGCAGGCCTCCTGATTCTCCTGACGAGGATGCGCTGGATCGATCCGGTGGCGAGTTTGATCATCAATGCGGTGATTGTTTGGGGAACATGGGGGTTGCTCCGCGACTCGCTTGCGATGGCTCTCGACCTGGTGCCGGCGAATGTCGATCCAAACGCGGTTCGCAAGTATCTGGAAGGGCTAGATGGCGTCACCGCCGTGCATGATTTGCATATCTGGCCGCTGAGCACCACGCGAACAGCGCTAACCGTTCATCTGGAAATGCCTGACGCAGCCGGCGGCGACGTATTTCTTCAACAGGTTTGTGAACGCTTGCGTGCCGACTTCCAAATCGAACATTCGACCATTCAGATCGAGCAAAACGCCGAGGCGTGCGCGCTGGCACCGGACCCGAGTTCGCTCCCTCGCTAAGCCACGTTTGCCGGCGCGCCGCCAATTTCAGGCAACAATTCGCAGGCTGCGCTCCTCCGAATCCCGGAGCCGCTCCGAAAGAAACGATTGTTCCGAGGTCAGTTCCGTGAGTTCGAGGGCCTTGCGGAAATTATCGATGGCGGCCTGGAAATGGTTCAGCTGTTTCTCGAACTCGCCAAGCACAGCGTACAACAAATAGTACGAATTCAACTGTTCGCCATTCTGAATGGCCTCAACCGCTTCAAGACCGGCTTGCGGTCCATGCACATTCGCCACCGCCACAGTGCGATTGAGCGCAATGATCGGCGAATCGTCCAGCTCCAGCAATTGGTCATACAAAGAAAGAATCCTTCGCCAATCGGTCGATTCATAATTTGTCGCCGCGCAATGACACGCCGCGATCGCGGCCTGAAGATGATACGGGCTCACTTTTTCGCCGGCGGCGGAGTTGCTCAAATGGAACATGCCCCGTGCAATCATAGCTTGGTCCCAAGTCGAACGGTCCTGTTCTTTTAGACGCAGAATGTTGCCTTCGGAATCCGTTCGCGCGCGCAGGCGCGCAGCATTGAGCAACATCAGCGCGATCAACGCGTGCGTGCGCGGTCGATTTCCCGTCGGATGTTCCGCTAGCAAGGAGACCAATCGAATCGCTTCCTGACAAAGTTCTTCCCTGATCAAATGATCGCCGCTGGACGCTTTGTAGCCTTCGTTGAAAAGCAGGTAAAGCGTTTGCAAAACGCCGTCGAGCCGGTTCGACAATTCATCGCCGGCCGGAATTTCAAATGGAATGTGAAGTTCGCGAATCCTCTGCCGCGCTCGCGTCAGGCGTTTCGCAATGGCCGCTTCGCTGGTTAAGAACGCTTTCGCAATTTCGCCGACGCCAAATCCGCAAAGGGTTTTCAGCGCCAGCGCCGTTTGCGCTTCTGGCGGTAGCAACGGATGACAACAGGCAAACATTAATCGCAGGCGACCGTCTCTGATCTCGCTTTCGAACACAGGCGATTCGCTGGATTCCGATGGCCATTGCTCCATCACCGCGATGATTTGCGGTTCCTTATCGTGAAATAATTTCTCGCGGCGAATCACATCAAGCGCGAGGTTCTTGGCGGTTTGTGTCAGCCACGCGGCCGGATTGTTGGGAACGCCTGCGTATGGCCACGTCCGCAGCGCCCGGATGAGCGATTCCTGAACGACGTCTTCCGCCAACTGCAACCGATTGATCCCGAAAATTCCCGTCAGGATTGCGATCAATTTTCCCGCTTCGCGACGAAAGAGATGGTCGGTGAGGCGAGAAATCTCGCTGGCTTTAGGGGAACCGTAACCTGGAATGTCACTCATCATCTTGCGCCGGGAAGCGAGCTCGTAACGCAGTAACGGTTCAACGAATCACGCTGCTATTTGTGATCGTACGCTTTCTTCAGCGCCGCGATATCGATTTTGTCCATCTGTAGCATCGCGTGCATGACGCGTTTTGCTTTCGCGGTGTCTTTGTCTGCCAGCATCTCGGTTAAGACCGTCGGCACCACCTGCCATGACAAACCGAATTTGTCTTTCAGCCAGCCGCAGCGGCTTTCTTCCCCATTGGCGGAAAGTTTGGACCAAAAGTAATCTACTTCCTCCTGACTCTCACAGTTCACGACAAACGAAATGGCTTCCGTAAACCTGAACATCGGACCGCCGTTAAGCGCGACGAATTCCTGCCCCTCCAGCTCGAAGTCAACCGTCATGACCGAGCCAGCAGGCCGTCCTGTTGGCCCAGCTGCTTCCTCGTCATAACGAGTAATCTTTCCAACCTTCGAGTTTTTAAAAATCGAGGTGTAAAATTTTGCCGCCTCTTCGGCCTTGTCGTCGAACCATAAGAACGGCGTGATTTTTTGTGTGATTTTAGCTGGCATATCTAGATTCTGTTCTGTTTTGTTGTCAACGCTTCAACGCTTCAACGCTTCAACGCTTCAACGCTTCAACGCTTCAACCAGTCGACGATCCGCTTCCGTTAAGCCGTCGCGCCGGCAAGCTGCCCTGGAGAATACTCCATGGCGCGCTGCTTGATTGAACAGACATCAGCCACCGAACGAACTTCGACGACGGCGCCGTATTCCAGACCGGGACATTGCCGCGCGATCTCGATTGCTTCGTTTTCGTCCGCGACGTGCAGGTAGAAATACCCACCAATCGCCTCCTTCGATTCGGCGAATGGTCCGTCGGCCACCATGCGACCCTGCTTGCCGGAAACAACTTTACCTTCTTCTTCCAACGGGTGACCGCCGAGACATTTTCCCTCTGTCTTCAGCCGCTCGAACCAGGCCATCCAGTCGGCCACGACTTTTTGAATTTGCGCAGGCGAAAGTCCTCTGTCCCAGATATTGCCGCGAAACAGCAGGAGGTAATCGGCTGTCGTTTCTGATGATGTGCTCATAATAGTCCCTTTCTTTTCAGTTAATCTTTAACTCAAATGTTTCAGGCTGCGGCCGCAACCCAAAGTTGCTCACCCGCTCCGTCTGTCGCCCGCCGAACCAGTTCCGGGTGACGCTGGAATATAGGACACTGCGCGAGGATCGGCCGCACTTCAACGCTGATGCCGTAGCGCAACGTCGGCATTGACTGTGCGACCCCGATCGCGTCGTCTAGGCTGTCGGCTTGGAGCACAAGATAACCGCCCACCGCTTCCTTGGTTTCCGTGAAGGGCCCGTCCACCACGAACCGACCGTCTGTGCCGGAGATTACCCGGCCGTGGCCGCTGAGTGGCTGCGCGCCTTTGATCTTGCCGCGTTCGTTCAGTCTCCCGAACCACGTCATCACTTTGTCCATGGCGTGTTGCAGCTCATCCGTGGACAAACCTCTGTCCCAATGCGGCCCTCGGAAGAGCAGCATGTATTCACCTGTCGTTGTTTCAGTGTTCATAAATATTTTTGTTTCGATTGTCGCTTTACGACGAACCAGCGATTCAGTTTAGGACAACTATTTTGCTCCTTCGTCCGCCTCCCAGAGAGCGAATTGATTGTTCTCGGTATCGTTGCAGATGACAAAATAGCCCATCTGCGGCACCGCGGTTTTCGGCATACAGATTTTGCCGCCCAGTTTCTCCACCTTCGCCGCCGCTCTGTTCACCGACGGCACGGCAATGTAGTTCGTAATGCTATGATTGGGAAACTGGCGCTCCAGCATTCCGCCATTGCGCGAGGCATCGTCGGCCCCGGTATCGATGAGCCAGTATGGTTTTGTCGTTGGGCCCGGGAACTTGTCGACTTTCCAGCCGAACAATTTGCTGTAGAACGTCCTGGCCCGCTCGACGTTATCCGCCGGGATCTCAAACCAGACGATGCTCGGCGAAGCGCCGTTGCTCCTTTGATTCTTGGATTTGGTTTTTGTTTGTGTGCTCATAAGTTTTTGTTCGTTTCAATACCACGACGAACGAGCGCCCGGCTTTAGGACACTTTTTTAAAGAAATTTTGGCCGCCTAAACCGTGAATGAACGCTAATGAACGCGAATAGAAGTCCTGTTTTTCATCCTCTTCGTGTTCCATTCGCGTTGATTGGCCGTTAATTTCCGCCCTTAATGACATCGCGGATGAACGCCACTAAACGTGAATTGATTCTTCAAGAGGAAGTTTACACCGTAGTCGGCTATGCCATCGAGGTTCTGAATGTGCGCGGGCACGGGTTGCACGAGACGATTTACGAAAATTGTCTCTGCGTGGAATTTCGCTTGCGCGGTATTTCCTGCACCCAACAAGAGCGCCATCGGGTGTTATATAAGGGCGAGCTGGTTGGAGATTACGTTTCCGACCTCGTCGTCCTACAGAAACTAATCGTCGACACAAAAACAATCGACCGGATCACAGATCATGAGCGCGGGCAGATGCTCAACTATCTCCGCATTACGATACTGCCAGTGGGCGTCATTCTTAACTTCAAATATGCACGGCTCGAATGGGAGCGTCTCGTTCTGACCAAGGGACCGCAATTTGACGCTCATAAACAGGAATTGGCATTCTAGCCTGTTTCCCCATCTAATTCGCGTCCATTCGCGGTTTCTTCCGCGAGATCAGCCACTTCGCGAGTCCGAGCAAGCTGATCAAAAACCAAAAGACCTCGATCAAGAATGCCGACATGTTGAACTTGAAGAGCAGGGAAAGAACGATCAGCAATGAACCGGCGGCGTTCATCAACGAAAAACTCAACGATGAGCTGGGAAGTTTATCCAGTTGCAGGAGTAGATAGGCGATCACAATCAACAACACGCCAACGAATCCTGCCGTGTCGAACAAGTTGAAGTTCATCGTCATAGCCAGCACCCTTTGCTTTCGGAGTGGCGTTTCATCAACCTTCTTATTTCAGCGGCAGGTAGCTCGACTCGACACTTTAAGCACGAGTCGAAAATGACGCTTCTTCAGTTTTTTTAGCTTCCGAACTTGAAGGAGACGTCCACACGAGCGCGATAAGCGCTCCCCTTGCCGTTATCGACCGTCATGTCCAATTTTACAATTTCGGCGACGCGCAGATCGCGCAGTGATCCCGCCGCCGTTTCCACCGCATTCTTCGCGGCGTCCTCCCACGATTTCGTGCTCGTCCCAACCAGCTCCACTACCTTGTAAACTGAGTCTTTACCTTTCCCGGCCATAATTTTTTCCTTTCTTTTAATTGATCGCAGACGTGCGCCTGCCTTCAATACCACTCCCCTATCTTTGGCCCGGTCAAGCCGATTTTTGCTAGCAGCGCCAGCCCCAGCGTCGACTTCTGACTTGGACTAATGGCACGTCGGCGGCAGAGTCCCCGCGATTAATTCGTTGAGCATGACATCGACCGAACTCTCCCGCGTCATGATAGCGGCGACGGCTGCTTCCCTCGCCGGCGGAGTCAATTCCGTCGCGGGCGGTGGCATGTTGATCTCCTTTCCTGCACTTGTCTGGCTTGGGCTGCCGTCGATTACAGCCAACGCGACCAGCACCGTGGCGATCTGGCCGGGTTCTCTGGGCAGTATATGGGGATTTCGGTCGGAATTCGGACAAGTCGCACCAAGGTTGAAATGGCTCTCGATCTCCAGTGTGATTGGCGGCGGGCTGGGCGCAATTCTCCTTCGGTCGACGCCAGCCGCGCTTTTCGAGCGGCTGGTCCCATTTCTCATTCTCTTTGCCACCATCCTGTTCATTGCCGAAACTCCGATTCAGAAAAAAATTCGCGAACGGAATGGCACCAATGGCATCGGGATGACAGCGGCACTAGTCCTGACTTTGTTCGTAGCAATTTATGGCGGATATTTCGGCGCGGGGATGAGCATTATGATGCTCTCGTCCCTCCGCTTTGTCGGAATGACAGATATCCTTCGGAGGAACGCACTGACGAGTCTGTTTTCGTTGTGTGTGAACGGGATCGCCGCAATATTATTCATCTCGTTAGGAATGGTGGACTGGCACTATGTTCTTCCGATGGCGATTGCAGCGGCAATTGGCGGTTACGGCGCGGCAGGCCTGGCCAGGCGCGTCGGGCGTGTTGTCGTCCGGCGGTTCGTGATCGTTGTCGGGCTTGCGGTATCGTTGATCCTTTTCGTTCGACTGTTTTGAAACACGGATACCAGATCCTTTAATCGATCAATCACCGCCGGCGTTGTTTTCTACGCCGGCGGTGATAACCGCAGTTATTCTTTCTTTTCCTTGTGCTCTTTACTTTCGTCGTGCTTGTTGGCGTTGATCTCAATGCCCCATTGTTTTCCGTTCTTTTCAATGACGGCTTCGTAGTCCCTGCCCTCTTTTTCCCAACGAACAATTCGACCACCTTTGGCTTCATTTTCACCAGCCTTCTGCACTGCCATCGGCACATCAGCCTGGCCGACGGTTTCTTCTTCGTGTTTTTCCTTTGCTTGCGCGGCAACACCGAATGTCAATCCCGCGCTGACCGCGATTGCTGTAACTAAGTTCGTCATTTTCATAGTTATTATGTAGCTTCGACCAAAATTGGTCACAACCTATTCGAAAACGAAGCCTGGTTTGCGCGCGCGGTCTTCGCACAATCGATTCGGTTCGAAATATTCGCGCCAATGGACTGCAATTCGTCAGACACAACTGGATAAGAATGAATGTCGCCGCTGCACCAGCCTTCGGCGAGGCCGCGCTCAAGACCGAGCAGCTCGCCGTTTGCACTCAGCATACAGAGCATCATAGACCGCGAATTCGCGCTCGAGAATTTCGTGATCGGTCAGTCCGAGCGCGCCGAAACCGTTGGCGATCCAGCGCAACCCTTCTCCGGCTGGATGCGGAGCGGCCGGATACGAATCAGCCGCACGCACAATCTCCCCCAGTAATACGAGCGCCGGATCGGTGAGCTGGTATTTTTTCAGGATCGAATTGAACGAAACATCTTCACCGTGATGTCCGAGCTCGCACTTGGGCACGTCGAACACGATTCCGTCACTGATCTTTGCCCAGTCAGTGTCGTGTGAATGAAAGATAAACTGCGCGTCCTGGTCGATGAAATTTTTGATGAGCCAGGGACAGGCGACGCGATCCACTTTAATTTTCTCGCGAGTGATCCATTTCATTGTTTACGATAGGTCATGGCAGCGTGGTTTTGGTATGCGGTCCTCGCCGCAGTTCTTTATGGCGCGCATCAAATCTTTACTCGTCTTGCCGCTCAACGCATTGGGGATGGCCTCGGCGGCTTTATTGTCGAAACCAGCGCCGCATTGTCGATCCTGATTTATCTGGCAATCTTGTGGTTCGGCGGGCGCTGGAACCAGAAATTCAGCGCAGGTGGATTTAACTATTCGGTTCTCACAGGAATCTGTGTCGGCGCCGGCACTATTGCGTTTTTTCTTCTTTTTCAAAAAGGCGGCCCGCTCTCGGCCGTCCCCGCGATTCTGGCCGGCGGTGCCGCAATCATGGCCGTCGCGGGAATTTTGTTTTTCCACGAAACACCGTCATGGCAGCGATTGCTTGGGGTTGTGTTTGCGATTGCGGGACTGTTTCTGCTGCGCAAGTGAGTCACGCGCAGATCAGCCTCAAGAAATTGTTGAAGCGGCTGGCAATGCTTGCCGTTTTGCCTTGGTAGAATCTCGGGCCAATTCCATTTTCCCGCGCTCGTGCTGCTGGCGGTGAAAAGTCCGATAAAGCGCCGGTAAAATCAGCAGCGTGAGCGCGGTGGAAGAGATGATTCCGCCAATCACGACCGTCGCAAGCGGGCGTTGCACTTCGGCGCCGCGACCGTGAGCGAGTGCCATTGGTAAAAATCCCAGCGACGCGACGAGGGCGGTCATTAAAACTGGGCGGAGCCGTGTGATTGAGCCGAGGCGAATTGCTTCATCGACTGAATGGCCGGTCTGACTCAGGCGGCTGATAAATGAAACCATAACTACGCCGTTGAGGACCGCCACGCCGGAAAGCGCGATGAAACCGACCCCGGCCGAAATGGAAAAGGGCAGTCCGCGCAGCCAGAGCGCAAGGATTCCTCCTGTTAATGCGAGCGGGACGCCGGTGTAAACTAGGAGCGAATCTTTGATGTTCCCGAAGGCGGCAAAGAGCAGAACGAAGATGAGTGCCAGTGCCAAGGGCACGACAATTTCCAAACGCTGTGTTGCGGATTGCAACTGCTCGAATTGTCCACCCCAACCGAGCCAGTAGCCGGCGGGAATCTGAACCTTCTCACGGATCGCGCGTTGCGCGTCGGCCACGAATGAGCTCAGATCACGCCCGCGCACGTTGCTGGTGACAAGCACGACGCGCTTGCCGTTCTCGCGCCCAATTTCGTTCGGCAATTGCGTTATTTGGAAATCGGCAACCTCGCCAAGCGGAATAAACGGCGGCGCAGAAAGTAGATTCAGACCGGCGGGAGCATGCTCCGTCTTGGGCAGCGCCAGAGGAATCCGCCGCAGCGCCTCTAGATCGGTGCGCAAATTTTCCGGCAAGCGCACCACGAGCGGAAATCGTTTGTCGCCCTCGAAAACCTGCCCCGCAACTTTGCCCCCTATCGCCATCTCCACGACGTCCTGCACATCTCCGACACTGAGGCCGTAGCGCGCGAGCATGTCGCGCTTCAATTGAATGGTGAGCATGGGCAGACCTTCGATTTGTTGCACCTTCGGCTCGACCACGCCGGGAATGCGCGCCAGCACGCCCCGGATTTTCTCCGCCGTCTTGCCGAGCACATCGATGTCATCGCCGAAAATCTTCACCGCCATGTCGCTCTTCACGCCGGCGATCAGTTCGTTGGCGCGCAATTGGATCGGCTGTTCGATTTCCACGCCCGTGCCGACCACGTTCTTCACCGCGACGTCTACTTCTTCGATGAACTGCTCCTTTGATTTCCTCGGATTTGGCCACTCGCTCCTGGGCTTGAGCATGACAAACTCGTCGCCCTGATTCGGAGACATCGGGTCAGTGGCGACTTCGGCCGTCCCTAGTTTTCCGAATGCGAGTTTCACTTCCGGAAGGGAGGTGAGCGCTTCTTCAAAGGGCTTCTGCATCTTCACGGCTTCATCCATTCCGGTCCCGACCACGCGATAAATTTCAAGGCAAAGGTCACCTTCATCCAAGGTTGGGATAAACTCAGCGCCGAGATGCCTGAAAAGCGCGAAGCTGAGCGCGATCGCGACGATGGCACCGAGCAGGACGAGCCCGCGTCTTTGCAGGGCACGTTCCAGGAGCGGCGCGTACCAGCGTTTTGCCGCTCGAATGACGACGCTTTCTTTTTCCGAAAGCCGGTTGGCCAGCCAGGCTGAGATCGCGGCTGGAACAAAGGTCAGCGAGAGAATCATCGCGCCAGTGAGCGCGAATAGAACCGTCGCCGCCATCGGCACAAACATTCTGCCTTCTGCTCCTTGGAGCGTCAGGATCGGCAGATAAACGACCATAATAATGATCGCTCCGAAAATGCTCGGCGTGATTACTTCACGGCTGGCCGCGCGCAACGTACGCAGCCGCTCTTCTTCGCGCAGGGAGCGCCCGAGTTTCTCCTGCTCGTTCGTCAGCCGCCGGATGCAGTTTTCCACGATGATCACGGCGCCGTCCACGATGAGACCGAAATCGAGCGCGCCGAGACTCATCAGGTTGGCGCTCACTTTGTTTTCCACCATGCCGGTGACAGCAAAAAGCATGGAAAGCGGAATGACGATGGTGGTGATGAGCGCAGCGCGCCAGTTGCCCAGCAGCGCGAAGAGAATGGCCGCCACCAGGAGGGCGCCTTCGAACAAGTTTTTCTTCACTGTGTCGATGGTGGCGTCGACAAGCACGGACCGATTGTAGAGGATGCGGGTGAAGACACCCGGCGGTAGCGTGCGATTGATCTCCTTCATCGCCGAGTCCACCCGATCAGCCACGGCACGCGAATTTTCCCCCATCAACATCATGGCCGTGCCGACCACCGTCTCCTTACTGTTCAAGGTCGCCGCCCCGGTGCGCAGTTCCTTCCCGATGGCCACGTCCGCGACATCGCGAATGCGGACGGGTACGCCCTCGCCGCCGCCGACCACGACTTGCTCGATGTCCTCAATGCTTTGCACCTGACCGGGCACGCGAATCAGATATTGCTCCCCGTTTCGTTCGATGTAGCCGGCGCTGACGTTGGCGTTGTTGTGCATCAACGCCTCTATGACATCGCGGAAGCTCAGGCCGTAGCCGATCAGCGCTTCCGGCCGGGGCGTGACATCGTATTGCTTCTCGTAACCGCCGATCGAGTTGATTTCGATCACGCCGGGCACGTTCCGCAGCTGCGGTTTGATGATCCATTCCTGGATCGTGCGCAGATCAATCGCACTGTATGGCTGCCCCTGCTCGTTTTTCGCGCCAGGCCGCGCTTCAACTGACCACATGTAAACTTCACCGAGCGCGGTCGCGATCGGTCCCATTTCGATACTGGTGCTGGGCGGCAAGTCGTCCTTAATGGTGGCGAGCCGTTCATTGATGAGCTGGCGCGCGAAATAAATGTCCGTGCCATCTTTGAAGATGACGGTGACCTGGGACAAGCCATAGCGGGAAAGCGAACGGGTGAACTCAAGATGTGGAAGTCCGGCCATGGCTGTTTCCACCGGAAAAGTGATGCGCTGCTCGGTTTCCAGCGGCGAAAAACCGGGCGCGGCGGCGTTGATTTGCACCTGCACGTTGGTGACGTCCGGCACGGCATCGATGGGCAGGCGCGCGTAGCTCCAGAGGCCGAGGCCGATCAGCGCTAACACGCCGACAAAAATAAGCCAGCGCCGACGAATGGAGAAATCAATCAGCCATTCGATCATTCTTCTTCTCCCGGCTGCGGGCGTGTCATCTCCGACTTCAGACGAAAGCTGTTGTCGGCGGCATATTTCTCCCCCGCGGCAATCCCCGCTTTGATTTGCACAAACTCGTCGTCGTGTTTGCCGGTGGTGACTTCACGCGGTTCAAAGCCTTTGCCGGTCTTCACGAACACCGTGGGCTTCTCGTCAATGGTCTGGAGGGCGTGTGCTTTCACGGCAAGCGGCACAGGTTCTTCACCAAGGACGACTTCACCCGCGACAAAAAGTCCCGGCCGCAATTGTCCATTCGGATTTGCAACCACAACACGCGCCAGGGTGGTCTGGGTGTTTTCCGCGCCCACCGGTGAGATGTAGGAAATGGTGCTGTCAATTGCGTCGCCGCTCTCGCTCGTGCGAATAAAAACCTTTTGTCCCACGCGCAAATCGTCTGCGTCGTTTCGATAGGCGCTGAAATCAACCCACACCGTTTTCAGATCCGCGACAATGAAAATGGTCTTGCTCGTGTCCACAAACTCGCCGAGCGCGATGTCCTTTTTGATAATTGTGCCATCAATCTGCGCTTTTACCTCATACGGCTGCAGGCTCTCGTTGCTTTCGATCACCGCCAGCGTGTCGCCCGATTTCACCTCGTCACCAAGGCGTTTTGCGACCGCTTTCACGATGCCGGGAAATCGCGGATTTATTTGCGCGGTGTGGTCCTCATCGGGTCCGATTTTGCCATTCAGCTTGATCGTTTTCTTGAGAACGGCCGGACCCGCTGTTTCAATTATAATTTCAGCTTTCTTCAGCGCCTCATCACTGAGTTGGATAACTTTCTTTTGTTCCGACGCGGGATACTCTTCCGCTGCTTTGTTCGAATGCGAGCAGGAGACGCAAAATGCCGCAGCAATTGCGGCGACCTGCACGAGAGCGTGGCGACTCCATGTTGTAGCTGCGGTCGTTGGCCGCAGCCGGCAGCCGCGGCGACAGATGATGATTCGCGCGAGCACGCTTTTCATTTCGAGAAGTCGGTTGCGCCATTGAAAGGCCGATTCGCTAGCGCCTCGATCTCGGCGACCGCTTTGTGATACTCGCTCAACGCTTGCAGGTATTGGACCCGTGCTGTGTTCAATGTCCGCCGCGCATCGGTGATATCCAAGTAACTGAACCGGCCCGCCTGGTAGCCCTCCTGCATTGTCGTCACGCTTTTTTCTGCACCGGGTAGAACGGAGTCTTTCAAAACACGAATTTCGTCCGTCGTCCGGGCCACGGTTTGATAAGCGTCGTTCAGTTCGGTCGAGAGACGCGAGACCATGCTGCGCTTTTCATCTTCCAGTTTGGCGAGCTGATTTTGCGCCTCCAGAATCGCTCCCTGATTCCGGTTCCAAAGGGGCAGCGGTAGACTGAATCCGACTACTTGCGTCCATTCCCTCCTCTCAACAATGTAACGCGGCCCAGCTGACAACGTCAGATTTGGCACCGCGTCCGCTTGTTGTAGACGCAATGTTGCCTCGCGCTTTTGCTTTTCGGGTTCCCAGCGGGTGAGCTCCGGATTCAGCGAAAGATTAAAAGAAAGAGCCGTCAAATTCGACGGCGATTGAATGGTATCTAGATCGCCCACAGCGCGGCCAAAATCCGGTTTGGTGCTCCCCCACTGTGCAGAGAGGCGTTGGCGCCCGGCGAGCAAGGTGCGGTTTGCCTGCTCAAGCTCGATTCGCGCGGAAGCGACCTCGACATCGACACGCGTTTGCTCGATGGCGGAAGCTTTTCCAGCTTCGATCCGCCTCTTGATGTCGGGAAGCAATCCAGAAACCAGATCTAGATTTTCTTGCCTCAGCCGCAATCGCTCCTGCCCAACCAAAACGTCCACAAAGGCCTGGGTAGTTTTCTTCAGCACATCGAGCCGTTTGCTTTCGTAATCCAAGTTTGCCAGCTCGCGTCCGTAGGCCGCTTCCCGCACGCGGGCGTTACGTTTCCCACCGAGCTCGATCACTTGGCTAAGCTGGACTGTGGTTTGTGAGCGACTGAATCCGGACGCTTGCTTAGTGCCGCCGATATCTTCGGTTTGTGTCCCCAGTTCGGGATTTGGCCATAGGCGCGCCTGCAAAAGACGAGCGTCCGCGCTGCGGAGATCCCAGGAGAACGCCGCCAACTCCGGATTTTGCTTTAAGGTTAGTGCGATTGCTTGACGCAGCGTCAAATCCCTAGCGGCCTCTGCCGCCGATATCGAATGCAACAATGCAGCAAACGGGATTAACCGAATGATAGTGCGAATTCGCATGGTAAAGGATCAGGACAACATCTTCAGATTGCACACGCCGAGACTGAACTCCACTTTCAGTGCACCTCAGACAGTCCGTAATGCAAATTGAGCAATGGCGCATCCATTCGCGGTTCCCGCTGGAGTGTGCTCGAGAAGGCACGGAACATTAATTTCGCATCCACCCGGCACAGGTGGTTCGGGATCATCGGTCACGAATGGCGGACCCGCCTGGGTCGGAGCGAACGCAATCAACAAAGCGGCGCCGAGGAGAAAATTTCGCATCCTTCCTCAGTTATTCCACATGATAGGCGCGAATTTCAGCTGGTTGAGAGCTACGATGAGGAACGGCGACGAATAAAATATCCCGTTCGGGAACGAAAAGACCGGTCCGGGCCCCATCGGCGGTGTCGACTTTGGGTAACGCTTGGTAACTGTTTTCATTGCTCTGCTCGATAGTGTCGATCTTGCCTACGCCGCAAATCGCGTAGATGCGATGACGCTTTTTGTCGTAGAAAACATCGTCCGGATCGCCGGAGATGTCGATCTTAGTGACGACCTCACCTGATTCGGTGTTGAGCACGACAAGTTTTGACGGCATGCGGCAGCCGACGAATAGGCGATGGTTAGCTTCATCCAGTGCCATCGGAAAATTTCCGAAGGCCAGATCTGTTTTCCAGGTCGCAATAACTTGACCTTTGTCAGGATCGATCGCTGCTACGTGTCGAGAATTTGGGACGTTGACGAAAATTCTGCTCTTCTCCAATTCAAATGCTTCGGGATGGGCCGACAGTTTGATGGAGCGGACTTGTTTTCCATCGGCGGCATTTACAACGGCAATTCCGCCGCTGCCGTACCCGACATAAATTTTTTTCGCGGCCTCGTCGTAGCGAATGTTATCAGCATCGTCTTTGAAATTTAGCTCGCCGACCGGCTGGAACGATTTCGCGTCGTAGATTTTTAAAATCCCGTCTTTGTCATTGGCAACAAAGAGTCGATTGAATTCCGGAACGAATGCGATCCCCTGTGGTGATCCAAGGCCGGTGATCGATTTGACTCGCTCGCCTTTGCGAAGATCGACAACTTCAACGCTGTTGTTGCCGAGGGCGGCGACGAACAATCGATTACCTACGGCATCCAGCGCGAAATGATCGATCCGTCCTTCAACGCCTGGGAGCGGGATCGTTTGTGTCAGCTTTACTTGCGGGTTTTGAGCGGAAATAGACGAAAGCGCTATGCTCGCGAATAACGCCACTACAATACACGCGCGCCGACTGTTTAGAAATTCCTTCACTTAGATACCGGCGAACTCACTTTTTGCAGGCCGCTAATTAAGAAACCGCTCTTAATCGCCTCAGCCAAGCTCTTCGCAGGACCGCGGCCCCAGTAGTGGAAGAAGATCATTCGCGGTTGCTCGTGTGTCATGTGTTGATGAATTGCAACAATTTTGATCTCGTCTTTGAGTAGCGATTTCAACACCGGTTGGAGTTCATCTTCGGTGACAACGAAATCTCCATCGACAACCGCGTCGGCATCGGTGCCAGCAAACGCTGCCCATGTATTCACGCCCATCTCCTTCTCGATTTTCACACCATGCATCATTACCGGTCGACCGATGGTGAACTTCACCATCCCATCCTTTGATTCACCCTGGACACCCAGGATTTCGTTGAGAGGAGCGGCAGCGATGGAACTCTTTTCCGGCAGTTTTGATTCATCAACGCTAGCGTCAGAGAACGATTTCGGTGGTTTGGTATCCGATCCCCGCACTACCTTCGTGGCGTCATATACTTTTTTCACCGCGTGCGCGAGATCATCCAGTTTCCCCTCGCCTTCAATGTGCATGAAGAAGACCTTCGGCTGATCGAAGAAGAAATGGTTATGGAGCGCAGTTACGCTCAGACCATTGTCGATCGCAGCCTTCATCGCGGCGTTGACTTCGTCTTCAAAGAGCACCGTGTCGCCCATCACCATCGCGCCGTTTTTTGTCTCGATGAACGCGGCCCAGGTGCCGAGTCCCATGAAGGGCGGCATCGTCCATCCATCGACGACGATCTTCACGTCATCACGCGGGAAAGTAACTTTGTAAACGCCTTCCTTTTCGTTCAGCTTCCCTTTGAGGCCGGTGAGATTGTCGATTTTCGCTGTATCCAGCGCAGCCAGCGCGCTTAGGCTTGTCGCGGCAAGAGTCGCCGCCAAGATAAAAAGCTTTTTCATTGGCAAAAACGTTGGTTCCGGAGCGATTAAACGCTCCAGAACCGATGCGTTTCGATTAATACTTCTCGCCTTTCTCTTCCTTTTCTTTGCCCTCTTGGTATTGCTTTAGAAACGTGCCAGTGGCATCCACTTCGATGCTCCACTCCTTGCCCTTTTTGTTTACGACGGCTTCGTAAACGGTTTTGCCCTCTTCTGTCTTCTTCTCGATCTTCACAATCTCGTTACTGCCAGCCTTATCTTTGATTGTCGTCTGCACCGCGGCGGGTAGATCGGACATTTTGACAGTCTGCTCGTTTTCCTCCTCGGCGGAAAGCGGTGTCCAGGCACCGAGCGTCAGGACCGAAGCCACTGCTATTATTGGAACGATGTATTTCATATGTTTTCTATTTGCTTGCCAGTTAGGAGGCGCTTGGACGCCTCGCGTTTTGTTTTTCGCGCGAAGAGCCGCATTCACTCGAATGTGGGTTCGGCAACAAAATTGTAAGAGCTCGGGCGGTTTTAACGCTCATTGCTTGCCTCCGAAAATGAGGTCATCAAAAAGAGTGACGCTGTCTGCCTTCGTCCAAACGCCCACACCGCCGGCATCCTTGAAAGTCTCGTCCTCGACTTCGAACAGCTTCTCGCCGTTGAAAAACACCGTGAAGAGTTTGCCGGAAAATTCGACGCGTAGCGTGCTCCACTTGCGGCTCGGAACCTTTGCGTCGACTCCGTAGCCAACCATTCGGCCCTTCACCGGAAGCGATGAGCGTTTGCCCTCCACCGTCTTGTAAAGCACTACATTGCCTTCCAGTGCGTTTGCACGGACGACGTAATAGTTGTCTGTGTCCTTTACCCGCCAGATGATCCCCCCAGCCTGGTCTTCGTGGCCGCCAATCGGATTGATCTTCACCTCGACGAAACCATCCTTGATCGCGGCGTTCATCTTCGCAGCCCAGGCGAACGTGGCTTCACCGGACTGGCGTAACACGTTTGGTTTGCTTGGCGCGGACTGTTCAGGAATTACTTCCCACTTCGCGCTGCCTTGTCCGGTGATACCGGTCTGCCAGCCCGGCGGCAGCTGAGTTGATCCATCGAACGTCTCGCGGCTTTCCGCTGCAAGGACACAGTTTGATATCGCGAGCGCGAAGTAAAGCAAACGAATTGGATGCACGTTTCAATAGACAAGTGATCCCGCCGCGGCGGCACTTAAGAAATCCTGAAGTTTTCTTCAGGTTGTCGCCCGAGCACCTGCAATCTGATTGAACCGCGGAAATTCGATGCGGAATACACTTCCGCGATTCGACTCGCTCTCGACAATGATTCGGCCGCTGTTCCGCTCGACTGCTCGCTTGGCAATGGCAAGACCCAGGCCGACACCGCCTGCAGAACGCGATCGCGCTTTGTCGACCCGGAAAAAGGGCTCAAAGATTTTCTCGTGGTACTCGGGGGCGATGCCATGGCCGCTATCGCTTACCGAAATGTCGACGCTGCTCGAACGTCTCGCCGCGGCGAGCGAGATCTTCGAGCCAGAAGGGCTGTGTTGAATCGCGTTATGAACAAGATTCACTAAGGCGAGACGTAACAGAGTGCGATCTGTCTGCAGCGCGACATCGTGATCGCTCGTAACGGCAAGCTTTTGCCCTTTTTCGGCAGCGAGCACTTCGAACTGATCGCGGATTTCTTCGAGCAACGCGGCAATGTTCACCTGCTCGCGTGCAGCATCCGCCTTTGTCGCATCCATGCGTGCGAGCGTTAGCAAGGCATCAACCAAATCTGTGAGACGTTCTGCTTCCTCAAGCATGCTCCCGATCGTTTCGCGAAGCATTGCAGGATCGCTGCCGTCACGCAGTGCCACTTCGCCAACGGCGCGCAACGCAGTAAGCGGCGAACGCAACTCGTGCGAGGCATCGGCGGTAAAGCGTTGCAATTCCGCGAACGATGCTTCGAGCCGCGTGAGTGTCTCGTTGAATACGGTGGCGAGACGGCCGAGTTCGTCGTTCGGGTTGAGGTTAGGCAAACGCTTCGAGAGCGATTCCGACGTGATCCGGCGGGCTTGCCGCGCCATGGCGTCAAGCGGGGCCAACGAGCGTGTTGCAACGAGATAGCCGCCAATTGCCGCGAGCATTCCAGCGAGCGGAAAACCAAGTAGCGATACTTCGACGATTTCGCGAAGGGTGCGGCGCATTTCCGTTTCGTCGCGAAAAACACGAATGATAACGCTCCGGCCTTGCACTCGGCCCGGTCGTTCCATCACGCGCAGGAACAATCCGCGTTCAAGCTCAATGGTCGCAAAGCGCAGCGTGGACGTTTGGGGTGGTGGGAGTACGTCTTTGATGTTCGCTTCCGGAACGGGCCAATGACGCAGAAGTAACTCTTTGTTCTCCGACCAGACCTCGAACCAAGCCGACATGCGGGCGAATCCTTCATCGCCATGAGATCCTCGCAGCGTCCAATCCACGCGTCCCTCATTGCCGACGCTGAGCTGGGGCTCAATCAGATCAAAGTCGATGCGTAGCTGCCGATCGATTTCGGCCGCCAACCGATGCTCGATTACCTCATAAACAAACCACGCGAAGACGATCAGGACCAACGCCGTCGCCGCCGCGTACCACAAGGCCAGACGAAAGCGAACCGAACGCCGTAGCCACCAGGCTTTCACGCGCCTGCCTCCCCGCGGAGAACGAATCCAACGCCGCGCACAGTCTGGATGAGCTTCACCGTCTCACCATCATCCAACTTGCGACGCAAATGCGCGAGGTGCACGTCAATCACGTTGTCGAGTGGGGTAGCCCGGTTCGGCTCACGCCACACTTCGCGTGCAATCATCTGCCGCGTCACCGTTTGGTCGTGATGCCTCGCAAGAAATGTGAGTAGATCGAACTCGCGCGGGGTGAGTGCAATCTCCCGCGCCCTGCGCGCGACACGACGCGTTTGCAGATTGAATGTAAGATCACCGATCTGCTGCCGCAGCTCGTTTCCGGAATCGACCCGCCGCAGTAGTGCGCGAACCCGTGCGAGCAGCTCAGCAAAGGCGAAAGGTTTTACCAGATAATCATCCGCTCCGGCGTTCAAACCAAGCACGCGATCCTCAATTGCATCACGAGCAGTGAGCAGGAGTACTGGCGTTTTGGAACCGCCGGCGCGAAGCGTCCTTAGTACTTCGATCCCGTCGCGGCCCGGCAGCATCCAGTCGAGTACGACCACGTCAAAACTTTCGCGGCTAAGCAGAAAAAAACCCTCTTCGCCGGTCTTCGCTGTCGTAACTTCGAAGCCCTCGCCCCTCAGGCCGCTCGCGAGTGCCCGGGCAGTCTTGGCATGATCCTCTATTAGTAAGATCTTCACTGCCGACACAGTAAAATTGCTGCTGCGTCGCGCCAAGGATGCAGATTCTGAAGAAAACTTCAGAAGCGCGCGATCCGCCGTGTTCGTTACTTTGACTAACCATGATCGTGCGATTTATGAAGGGGCATTTCGGAAGGTAGTCCGCTTCTGCATGGCGACGCATTACTTCACCGCAAAGGTCAATCAGATCGCGATCCCGCTTCTGGCGGTAGCGTTTGTCGCCCACTTCGCAACTGCTAACGAGACTGAACAGGGCCCTTTCATTCGCGCGTCACGCGTCGATCAAGCACCGCGCCTCGATGGAGTGCTCGATGACGCCTGTTGGCAGAAGGCTGAGGCGCTGACGAATTTCACCCAGGTTCTTCCCGTCGCAGGCGCGCCGCCCAGCGAGCGGATCGAGGTGCGTTTCGTTTATACGCGAGACGTGCTCTTTATTGCCATTCGTTGTTTCGATCGCGAGCCGGGAAAAATCCTGGCGAAAACGATGCAGCGCGATAACACCTTCGAATCCGAAGATTATGTCAAGATCGCGTTCGATACATTCGGGCGACAACGAGACGGCTACTTCTTCATGGTTAACCCGGCAGGCGCTCGGACGGATGGTATCTTCGGAAAATTCTCGGACGAGAGCCGTGACTTCGATGCGATCTGGGAGGCACGCGCCCGCATTGACACGCAAGGTTGGACCGCGGAAATAGCGATTCCATTCCGGAGCATCTCTTTTGATCCGCGGCACGACTTTTGGCGATTGAATATCGAACGCCTGATCCGGCACAAAGAGGAAACTGTGCGCTGGACCGCACTATCAGCCGCCCAAAGCGTGACCGCCTTGGAGGATTTC
>QHPN01000073.1 GCA_003219115.1 Verrucomicrobiota bacterium
TGGATCTCACCTTCAACGGTCGCGAGTACAAGGGAGAACGTCGCGGCGATAAGTTCTTCGTTCGCGTCCGACCAGAAGGGGGCAGCTACGGCGAACCACGACAAATTGTCCTGCAGACCGGCTCGCATACTTTGAAAATTCTGTGGTTGGAATCAGGCCAGGGCCGCACCTTGCAACAATTTCCTTTCGCTTACATCATTCCTGAAAAAATTTGGGCGCCAGTGACACAGACATTCCTGATCCCGCCCGACCTAAAGGAATATTACTCTCTCGGGGCCTGGAACGGCGCCTGCATGGATTGCCATGTCACCCAAGGCCAATCACGTTTTGTCGAAGGTAACCGCTGGGATTCACAGGTGGCTGAGTTCGGAATCGCCTGCGAAGCTTGTCACAGCGAAGGACGCCAGCACATCGACCAGAACCGCAACCCCATCCGGCGTTTCACACTGCATCTCACCACCAACAAGACCGACCCGACAATTACCAATCCGTCGCGTTTGAAAGGAGCCGATTCGGCCCTGGATTGCGGCCAATGCCACAGCGTGTGGGCATTCAACAACATGCCGGACAAGATCGATTTCAATCGCCATGGCAGCGACTTTCGTCCCGGCGCTCACGATCTTGCCCAGCGTTTCGTAGTTCAGCCAAATGCGCCTGATCATAGCGAACAGAAGGATTTCATCCGCAGGTCTGAGCCAGACTTTTTCAGTAATCGATTCTGGGGCGACGGCATGATTCGGGTGACGGGAAGAGAATTCAATGGGGTGCAGGCGTCGCCCTGTTTTCGAGGGGGAGAATTCTCCTGCATCTCCTGCCACGAAATGCACCTCGATTCTCCAGGCCAAACCAGTGTGCAAAGATGGGCCCGTACCGCCCAATTAAAACCGAAGATGGATTCCGATGCAGCCTGTTTACAATGTCACCAAACGATGGCGACAAACATTACTGCGCATACGCATCATGATAAAAATTCATCTGGGAGCCGGTGTTACAACTGTCACATGCCGCGGACGACTTTTGGTTTGCTGCACGCCATCCGCAGCCATCAGGTTTCTTCGCCGACGGTGAAGGAAAGTGTCGACTACGGGCGGCCAAATGCCTGCAATCTTTGTCACCTTGATCAGACACTGGCGTGGACGGCGGAGAAACTGGGGGCGTGGTATCACCGGCCGGTTCCTCAACTTGCGCCAGACGATCAAAACATTGCGGCGGCCGTGCAGTGGATTTTGAAAGGCGACGCCGGCCAGCGGGCGTTGATCGCCTGGGGAATGGGGTGGGAGAGTGCGCAGCAAACTGCTGGGCGCGACTGGTTGTATCCCTATCTCATTTATAGCCTGAACGATCCTTATGCGGCGGTGCGATTTGATGCCTGGAAATCGCTGCAGACGTTGCCCGGTTTTTCTGACTTTTCATTTACGTATACCGCGGCCGACGATTACCTCCGCGAGATGAGCGCGCGCGCTTATGAAACGTGGTTGCGTGCCGTCGGTGAGCGCAATGTGACCATTCGGCCGGAGACTGCGTTGGATAGCGACGGCCGTTTCAAGCAGGATACTTTTCAGCGGCTACGAGGCGAGCGCGACAATAAACCAATTATTCTTGCGGAATGATGTCGGCTTCCGATCGAAATCTGCGTTTTGGCTGGTGGTCGTTGCTTGTCTTCTTATCGTTAGGTGGCGCGCTCGAGACTCTGCACGGTTTCAAAGTTGGTTGGTACGTCGACGTTGGCAATGAAATGCGCCGGCTCATGTTTACTTTGGCGCATGCTCACGGGACCGCACTGGCAATGGTCAATATTGTCGCCGGGTTGACTGCGCGAAACGTCGGACACCTCGAGCTTCGATCCTCCGTCTCATTTGGTCTGATCTGGTCCGGCATCCTTTTCCCGTTAGGCTTTTTTCTGGGTGGAATCGTGACCTACGGCGGCGATCCAGGACTCGGTATCTGGCTGGTTCCTGTTGCCGCGCTATTGCTATTCTACAGTGTCGGTCGCATCGCCCTGGATGTATCGAAGCGAAGACAACCATCCACCAAACACGCCAAACAACGCTAAAGGAAAAACCCGAAATCACCTTTGCCCTGTCTAGTGCCAACTGCGCTACCTCAATCGTAGCCTGGCGCAACGCCCCAGGATTCAAGACAACAGCATGACTTAGCGCTGAAGGCGCAACTCAACTATCGATTGGCGCAAACCTATCCCATATGAATCGCGCTTTCAGCACTGGTATTTATGTTCGGACGATTTCCCCCGGGCGCTGCCCCAGGCTCGAATTAATGCGCGCCTTTGGCGCTCAAGACGGACCCAAAGTCGCGAGGCTACAGAGCAGCGGACGAAATGACGCTGACAACAACAAAACCGGGACGCTCGAAATTTGGTGTCCTTTGGCGTTTTTGGCGGTCTATCTGTGCTTCGTCAGCGATTGGCGGCGACTTGAGTCGAAGCAGTCTGCGCAAAGATGCTGTTTAGATCGTCAAGGACCCGCTCGGGACCGACATACTTGCCACGGACGTAACTATCGGCCAGCACCTTGCCGGTCGCATCGACGATGACGAGGTCGGGAATGCCGTCGCCGGCGTATTTTTTCAGACTTGGAACATTGGCCAGCTTGCCAAATTCAATTGCCGGCCAAAGCATACCCGCTTCACGCATGTAGGTGGCCATGGCGTCGGCTGATTTATCGGAGCTGACGAAAATGACTTCAAACTCCGGATGGTCCTTCACTGCTTGATTATAGTAATCGACCAGTTTAGGAGTAAATTTCCGGCATGGGCTGCACCAATGCGCGGAAAAATAAAGACCGTAGATCTTTTTCTCCGCCAGGTCGTCGTCGCTCACGGAGACGAGATTGCCATCTTGGAAACGAACAAGGTTGCCTTTGCTTACATCTGCAATCGCGTCCGGGCCTTGCTTAACGATTCGCGTGCGCTGCCTCAACAATTGTTTTTGGTAAATCGCGTCGTTCTTCTTCGCCTGTTCGGCAATGAGCGCTCGCTCGCGATCGTTCTCATCCATTTTACGACGCGTTTTTTCGAGGTCCTCATTCGGGACGGCAAATTTTCCACTCTCGATTGCCTCGAGCAGCTCAGAAGCGGCGCCGGCTTTGATCAGCTGTTTACGCTTCGCTTCGTCGAGCTCATCGGCGAAATGACGGGTCGTAAGTTCTGCTTCAATCGTCGGGACGGTGTAGCCTGAGCGGAACATGAGACAGAGCTCGCTCGTCGTCAGCGGCAACAGTCCCGCTACTGCCAAGCCGACGGAGGCAAAGAAACAAAACGCAGCCGTGCGCACGCTGCCAATTTGAGCAGGTGGCTTGCCACAGTGGTAGCACAGGCATCCTGCCTGTGGGGCCAACGCGCATTTTGCCCGTTGATTGCCAGTCCTTCTCGGTTTTTCGGCAGCTTGCTTGAAGGATTTTTCGGAGGGACGAGCTTCAACGCCAGTCCGGCTCGGACCCCGTCCTGGACGCGCAGAAGCGCGTCCCTTCATTTACCGTTTCGTCTGGTCGAAAAATTTGCGCGCTTCCCTGTAAGATGGCTTGGCTGAGGACGCTGCATCCAGGAGCCTTTGCGCTGCTTCTGTCTGACCAATAGCCCATGCAAAAACGCCGCAACGCCATTGCCGGTCCGCGTTGGTGGCGAACGAGCTTGAGATCGTTAGCAGAATCGGCGGTGCCACTTTCAGCCAGTCAGTTTCCGCGACAGCATGCGGAATTTTCAATCTCAATTTATCGGCAGTCGCTCCCGCCGCGCCGCTGTATTGAATATTATTTGCAGCCACGGGGCCGTTGTAGCCGTGCGTATTCAAATCGTTAATCAATGTCGCTTTCCATTCCACCAGCCAATCGGCCGCATTTTGATAACCATCTTGCGTTTGTTTTAGCGACGGGTCGGTCACGGTTACTTTTCTCATTACCGCAGCGGCGCCGGCAAAATCGTATTTCGCGACGAGTTGGTGATACGCCTTCACCGCCGCCGTAAGTTGCGGGGTCTCGCGCGCCAGCAAATGCCGACGCTGCTTTTCCTGTGCCGGTTTGTTTGCCGCCTCCAGATCGCGGAGACGCGCAGCCAAGGTCTTTTGCGACAGCAGGGCCTCAGTCGCGATAGCAGTATTTTTTTGCAATCTTCCGATCACGTCCTGCAAGCTATTCAGGGCCCTGGTGATCTCGGTCGTGGTTTTGGCGGATCCATACTGCTCTCTCCACTTCAGAATATCTTGCGAATCGGCCAGATACTTTCGAGCGATCGGTTTGTATTCGCCGATCCACGATAAAGTTTGCTGCGGTTGCGAACCGACAAATGAGATCAGTAGTGCTTCCGCATCGCTAAAGCGCCCGAGTTGAACATCAGTTAGTCCTAACAAGAATAAGGCGAATGGCCTTGCAGCGTGGTCGGGAACATCCGACAACGCGACGGTACTACGTGCATTGGCGCGTTTCGCAATATCGAGAAGGAATGTACCCAGGGAGGGATCGGCGAAATTGTTGGTCCCCGCATTTTCTACGTCGTGCAAAGCTTGGTGCATGATCGAATCCTGCCGATCGAGCAAAGCGGCGACTGCTTGATTGAGTAATGCCCAGTCGTAGATCGGCTGCTTGTTTTTAGTTTCCGATGCCAGACGGGCAAAGGTAGCCCGTGCCTTCGAATAGCTGCCGTCGATGATTTGGCGGCGCCCGGCATCGAACTCACGATTAACGTCGAATGACGGAGTCGCGCTGGCCATCGCCGCAGATTTGGCCGGAGCGCGAGGGCGAACGAAGAAAATCCAACCAAATAGGAGGAGCGCGAAAAGAGCTGCCGCGGCCAGGGCGAGTGCTGCTTTCGCCCGCCACGGTTCGCTTTCGCCGCGAAGGATGCGCTTCGATTTCTGGAGCGCTTGAATTACGGCATCGTGCGAATCGAAACGCAAACGCGGGTCCGGCGCGATCATCCTGGCGATGGTAGCGGCGGTTGGCCGGGAAACTTCGGGCGCCACATCCTTGAGCTTTAAAGGATTATTTTTCAGGGCACGCAGATCGGCCGCCGACATGGTCTCGCCGTCGAAAGGCGGCCGCCCGGCAACGGCGTGGAAAAGGGTGGCACCGAGACTGTAGATATCGCTTCGAAAATCCTCCGGCTGATTGTTCAATCGCTCCGGCGCGACATAGTACGGTGTGCCCCATATGGCGCCGCTGGTTTGCGCATGGGGCTCGACAATACCGGCGAGTCCGAAATCGCTGATCTTAGCCATCCCATCGTCGTTAAACAAAATATTGGCCGGTTTAACGTCGCGATGAATGAGACCCTTTTTGTAAGCGGCACGCAATCCACGCGCCACCTCGATTCCAGTGCGGAGCACTTCCTCTTCGGTAAGCTTTTTTCTTTCCGCAATCAGATCATCGAGTGTCCCGCGTTCGACTAATTCCATGACCAGATAGTATTGATCGTGGTCGCGTCCGAAGGAAAAGACCTGCACCACATGCGGATGATTGACCGAGGCGGTGATCCGAGCCTCCTGCTGCAACTGATTCGCGTATTCGGGTCCGAGGTCTTTACGCAAAAGCTTTAATGCCACGTCGCGCTCGAGCTGCATATCGTGAGCTTTGTAAACGGTTCCCATTCCGCCGCTGCCGAGGGTTTCGCGGAGCTCAAAGTGGTTGTAGAAACGTGTCGCCCGAATCCGCTCACCACACTCGGGGCAGGGCACGCGCGCAAGCGGTTCGGCATCGACGATGCCAACCGTTGCACCGCACCTGGGGCACGAAATCGTGTCCGAATCGCTCATTTTTGCGATAGTAACATCGTCCATGACACAGGAAAACCGCCGCGAATTCAATGTCACGATAACGGATGCCCGCACGCGGCTGGATCGTTTTCTCGCTAAAACGGCGCCGGAATTTTCCCGGTCGCGGATTCAAACGCTTATTCGCCAGGGTCACATAACGGTAAACGGAGCTGCTCCGCGTGCGCGCGACATGGTTCGAACGGGCGACCGCGTTGTACTGCTCGAGCCGCCGATGGCAGCGATCGATCTCGTCCCGGAAAAGGTCGCGCTCTTCGTCCTGTTTGAAGACGACGATCTCATCGTGATAAACAAACCAGCGGGAATTTCGGTCCATCCTGGCGCCGGCCGCACGAGCGGGACGCTGGTTAACGCTTTGCTTTCGCATTGCAAAGATCTTTCCGGAATCGGCGGGAAGGAGCGACCGGGCATTGTTCATCGACTGGATAAAGAAACAAGCGGGTGTTTGGTGGTGGCGAAGAACGATTTTGCGCACAATGACCTTGCGCGGCAATTCGCGTCTCGCACGATCGACAAGATCTACCTGACGCTTGTCGCCGGGAAACTGCGGCGTGCGTCCGGAAGTATTGTCGCGCCGATCGCGCGTCATCGCGTTCATCGCAAGAAGATGATGATTGCGCGCGAAGGCGGGCGCATGGCACGAACCGATTTCAAAGTCGTGCGCACGGGACGAGAGGCGAGCTTGCTTGAATGCCGGTTGCACAGTGGCCGAACTCATCAGATTCGCGTCCATCTCCAGCACCTTGGATATCCGATCCTCGGTGACACGGTTTACGGCGGAAGACGTGCTGGACAGTTCTCGCGGCAAATGTTGCATGCGTGGAAACTTGGCTTCGACCATCCACGAGGGAAAAGGCGGATGGATTTCGAAGCACCGCTGCCGGAAGATTTCGCGAAAGCAATCAGCTTCGTGATCGGTTAAGCGGCGACTGGACGCTGAAGACGCTGGAGCGCCATTACCGTCATCGCGAAAAGAACTGGCAACATAATCATGCCTCGCAACCACGGTTCGGCGTGCCAGGGAAGTGCAAACAGCCGTTCATTATAAAAAAGATAATAGGCGAAAATCGTTACCGCCAGAAAATGCCAGGCAAAAGCGCGCCGCCAGGTCGCGATTGGTAAAATCCAGACCAAATACCATGCGTGCAACACCGGCGCGAGAATGAGAGCCGCGCCCAACGACCAGAGCATGCCACGTCGCCAATTCCGAGCGAAAGCAAGCGCAATCGCCAACGAGACAATAAGGATGGTCACATCGTAGCGATAATGTTGCTGGTGCCAGTTCGGTAAGATTGTGTCTTCGATCAGCCACCAAAATAGATCGTTGAGCCGGCTGACGTGACCGAAATCGCCAAAAAGATCTGGGGGGAATGAAAAGCGAAATGCGAAGGCGAATGCGACCGGCATGGCAATGGCGGCTGTTAGAGCAATCGAGTAGCGGCGCAAGGCGAAGAAACTTGGAACAAGCAAGACGCCGCAAACTGGCCGAAAAGTGATCGCGGCTCCAAGCGCCAGGGCGGAACCAAGGGCAAATTTCCAACGCGACGATGTCGTTTGCGCAAATCGCTCGAGACAAAAAATCAGCGCGACGATCGCAAGCAAGACGATGCTGTCGAAATGTGCGGCTCCGAAAAAGCTGTAGGCAATGAGCGGATTCCACGCGAACCACGCCGCAGTTTGTTTGTCGAGTAGCCGTAGCAGGAGCGCGATCGCGAGGAGATCGGCGGTGCCAAAGATTAGCTTATAGGCGAGCGCATTGTTCGAGGCTGGAACGATGCGAAAGAGAGCTTCGGCCCCGGGCGCAAAGGCCGTCGGCGTGTCGTTTCGCGGAATGCGCGCGAGCTCCGGAATTTTTCCGGATAGCTCTGGGGTGTTGGGGGCAACTTGGTACGGATTCAGGCCCGCGCGCTCGATCACTCCGTCCCCTTGAAAACGCCACATTTCGTTAGCCGGGGTCAGTGGCAGCGCCAACAAACGCAGCGCGACGGTCGCGACCCAAAAAATCCAGCCTGCGTTTTGCTTGATCGCCTCAAATTCCGTGACCGCGATGAGGTAAGCCAGCCCGCATAGAATTGCACAGCCGACAAAGCGCACCGGCATCCATTCCAGCGTCCAGTCGTCGAACAAATTAAGCGAACCGAAGAGGAGCAACTCCGCGCCCAGCGCAATCCAAAATCGCAATTTCACCTCGGTCCGGTTGGATTAGGGCGGAAACGCGAGCGCAAAATGCGGCTCATGTTTATCCGATAGGCGGCGAAATCGACCAGCTCGCGCACCCGGACCTTTAGCCGGCGCGCTTGGAGGAACAGGGACAACGCGAAAAGGACGTATGGAACGGCGAAGATCAACTGAAGGTGTCCGCTTTTGAGGAAGTGATAGATGAGAAGAGTGAGAACAATCAGATTTACGATCACGGTGGTGGTGACGTAGCGATATCGAAGCTGAACACGAGTGAGGCACTTCCCGCCGCCGTGATATTCGGTAACCGTGCGCAAAATGATGCTCCACCAAAAGCTCCCGTAAATCTGGATATCCCATTCCTGCCAGCCGGTATCGACGGAGTAGCGCCAGTTTTCGTGATCAAGCAGCGCGAAAATTTCTCGTAAGAGATGGTTGCGATCTTTGCCTTCTTCATTCCAATAGGCGAGACGGCGCCAGGTCCTCCGAAATTTTTTTCCAGCGGGAAACTTCTCATGTTGCGCAATGACAAAACCGGGCGTGCGTTTGAAATGCAGCCAGGTGAAATAACGCGACCAGCCGCGGACGAGCGGTTGCGCAAAAGCGAGAAACATCACCAGCAGCCGTGCGTGAATGGTATCGAAGCGCGGTTCGATCCGCGCCCGCACCATATAAGAAAGAGCGACGCAAAGTGTGCCGCCGAGCATCAAATACGGGACGATTCGCAGCGGGGGAACGAATACGCCGACGCCAAAAAGAAAAATCGTCAGCGCGAACCATTCGATACTGCTGAGATACGCGGCGACGTCGGACTGCGGGCTCGGGTAGATCGATTGGAAAAATCCGTCTGCGAAAATTCCGTGATAAATTATCGGGCGATTGATGAACCAGCTGAAGCGTGGCGTGCCATAAATTTGTCCTCGCCACTTCGCCGTTCCGGTTGGTCCGAAAAAAATGAGATGTTTGAAGCGCAAGAGAGATTCGGCTTCCCCGTAACCTTCTTGTTGTTTGCGGAACGCACGCAAAGTGAAACGGCGATGGTGCCAGACAATGGCAGTAGGACTGAACGCGATGACGCCACCGCCTTGTTGCAGACGCCAGCAGAAATCAACGTCATCGCCAGCGGCGTGATATTCCGGATCAAAGCCGCCGAGATTTTCAAAAGCCCAGCGCCAAAATGCCATGTTACAGCCCGGGATGTGTTCGGCGACCGTGTCGGTTAATAGGACGTGACTCGGTCCGCCGGGGGCGGCGGCGACACACGCCTGAACCCAGGTTTTTGCCGGAGGCGGAACATTCGGTCCTCCTACGCCTGCGAAGTCGCCGCTGGTGAGCGTACCGACCAAATAATAAAGCCAATCGACGTCGGCCATGCAGTCGGCGTCGGTGTAAGCCAGTACTTCGCCGCGTGCAGCAGCAGCGCCGGTATTGCGTGCCGCGCTCAACCCGCGGTTGGACTGATGAATGTAGCGAACGTTCGGAAATTCAGTCGCAATCTGCGCAGTGTTGTCGGTAGACCCATCATCGACCAGGATGATCTCAAACTTCGGGTAATCGATTTTCCCGAGTGACTCGAGACACGCGCGCAACGTTGCTGCGCCATTGTAGGAGCAAACGATGATTGAAACAGATGGCGTTTGGTTGAGATGACGGTGCGGCAGAACGGAATCATTCTGTCCGAGTTTTTCGCGCAGTAGATGGAGCGCCTTCTTTGGCTGTCGATCGCGAGTGACCAGCCCGAACGCCCAATCCGTAATTTCCTGCTCGCCCGTGTACCATTCGTCGGTCCAGGAAAAGAAAATCGTACCGGCGAGTCCGCATTTGATCACGCTGTCGACATGCCAACTCAACATATCTGCCTGTTCGTCTTGACTGTGCCGGATCGTGTCCATCCCAAATTCGCCAAGAATAAGCGGATGCTCCTCGGTGAGATTCTGCAGGCGGAGCAGATAACGCTCGAAATCGCGCTGGTTATGCAGGTAAACGTTAAAACAAAAGAAATCGACGTTTTGCGGCAGTAAAAATTCGGTCGGAGGATAGGTCGCGTAAGAAAACAACGGCCGTGGATCCAGGTTTCGACTGACGTTGATGAGATGCTCGACGAATTCGGTGACGCGACGCACACCGAGCCAGCGGACCATTTGCGGGGCGATTTCGTTGCCGACGAGGTAAGCAAGGATCGCGGGATGACCGGCGTGCATTTTGATGGCGTTTGAAACCGAGCGAATAATTTCATTTCGGGCCGAACGTTCGTACAGAAATTCGATGTGCTTGGCCCACGGCAAAGTGATGAGTGCGCGCACTCCCGCTTCCGCGCAGGCATCGAGAAACCAGGGCTGAGGACAATGATAAACGCGAACAACGTTGAATCCGGACTCGCGAATCTGGGCTAGGTCTCGCGCGGCTTGTTCTCGCGTCCCGAGGTAATTGCCCAACGCGTCGGGTTTGAATGGGCCGTAGGTGACGCCCTTGACGAAGAATTTTCGATCGCCTTCGAAGAAAAATTTTGCGACAGCGCGGATTGGTTCCGCCGTAGTGGCGCTCACAGCGGCAGTTTCCTAGACCATCCCCTTGGTTGACGCAAAGCTTTCCTGTAGCGGCAGCCGTGTCGGCTGCTGGTGACGGATTGCAGGCAACATCCGCCTTCGCGCGCTACGGCGCGACAGGCGCCTGCTTTTACAGCTTCGCTAAGGTTTCACGCACGACGCGAGCGGTTTCCTCGATATCGGCGTCCGAATGCGCCGTCGAAATAAAATTCGTCTCGAATTGCGATGGCGCGAAGTAGATGCCGCGTTCCAGACATGCATGAAAGAATTTCGCGAAACGTTGCGTATCGCTGCGCCGCGCTGAGTCGAGATCGATGACTGGGCCGTTGGTGAAGAAGAGGCAGAACATCGAACCGATCCGATGAAATGTGAGCGCAGTTTTTGAGAAGGCATCGCCGATTCGCTCTGCCAAGTCTGCACCGAGTTGCTCGAGTAATTTCCAGCCATTGATGCGTTCGAGCTCGCGCAGTTGAGCCAACCCTGCCGCCATCGCCAACGGATTTCCGGAGAGCGTTCCCGCCTGGTAAACCGGTCCATCGGGCGAAAGACAATCCATAATGTCGACGCGGCCTCCAAACGCGCCCACTGGCAGGCCACCGCCGATGACTTTGCCGAGTGCAGTCAGATCCGGTTGAATTCCGTAGAGTTGCTGCGCTCCGCCTCGCGCGATCCGAAAACCGGTCATGACTTCGTCGAAAATTAGGAGCGCGCCGTTTCTTGAAGATTCCTCCCGCAGGTGATGAAGAAAATCTTCGCGTGGAAAAAATAATCCGGCATTGGCGGGAATCGGTTCGAGGATCACGCAAGCGATTTGGTCGTTGTTTTCGCGGAACGCGGTGCGAACCGCGTCGATATTATTGAAAGGGGCAACGACTGTTTTTTCGGCGATCGCTTTCGGAACACCCGCGCTATCCGGTTGACCATGAGTAAGCGCGCCGCTCCCTGCTTTCACCAGCAACGAATCGGCGTGTCCATGATAACATCCGGCAAATTT
The DNA here is from genome assembly GCA_003219115.1 of Verrucomicrobiota bacterium. Lineage (GTDB taxonomy): Bacteria > Verrucomicrobiota > Verrucomicrobiia > Chthoniobacterales > UBA10450 > AV69. The sequence goes on from QHPN01000073.1 coordinate 11,498, forward strand.
AATGACTATGTCGCGCTTGGTGAATCCTCGCGCCAGCCGCAAACATGACATCGCCGCCTCGGTGCCGCTGTTGACCATTCGCACCTTCTCGATCGCCGGCATCCAGGCACAGATCAGCTCTGCCAGTTCGACTTCAAACGGATTCGGGATGCCAAAACTAACCCCTCGCTGCGCTGCATCGCACACCGCGCTAACGATTTTCGGATGAGCGTGTCCGAGAATGGCCGGCCCCCAACTACCGACGTAATCGATCAGCTCGCGGTCATCGACTGTCCAAACGCGCGAACCCTCGGCGCGCTCGACAAAAAACGGTTCGCCGCCCAGGTCGCGAAACGCGCGCACCGGCGAGTTCACGCCACCGGGGATTCGCTTTTGCGCGCGAGCAAAAAGTTCTGCGGAGCTGCTGCTCATTTGTCGAGGCGCTTGTGCCAATCGCCTATCTACCGGCCATCGGCGCTTGATACAAGCGCCGCTACATTGATATTGTCCGCTCGCACGTTGGCGGGGTAGCCAAGTGGTAAGGTCGCGGTCTGCAAAACCGCTATTCGCGGGTTCGATTCCCGCCCCCGCCTCTTCGTTGAGTGCGGTTTTGGTGGACAATAGCGTCGCAATTCTGGGCCTCGGTTCGATTGATTCGTTCGCTCCCGCTCTCTCCCGCCTTCGGGGCTTCGTCTATGTCGCGGCTTCCCCAGCCGCTCCATTCCCGCGCCGCCTCAGGCCAAGTGATCAATGATAGGTGATAGGTGACGAGTTCGCGGTCGTTTATAACTGAGAGTCCGTTGAACTGGGTTTAACCGCCCCGAATAAGGCGCGCCTCGGTGCGCTATTTTTTCCCCTCGAACAATGGCAAAAAATGGCCGTAACCTTCTTCCTTCAATTTCTCGACTGGAATGAAGCGGAGGGCGGCGGAGTTGATGCAATAACGTAATCCGCCAGGGCCGGGGCCGTCGTCAAAGACATGACCGAGATGAGAGTCACTTTTGGGCCCGCGGACTTCTGTGCACTCCATCCCAAGGTCCGGTCTGATTTCTCGACGACATTTTCTTTCGAGATTGCTTTGGTGAAACTGGCCCAGCCGGTGCCGCTGTCGAATTTGTCGAGCAAAGTGAAAAGTGGCTCACCGGTAACGACATCAACGTAAATCCCGGGCGCGCGATTGGTCCAATGGGCGCCGTTGAAAGGAGTTCAGTGCCACATTTCCGCGTGCCGAAGGCGCGCTTTTGGCACCTCAACTGCTGCCTTCACTATTTGATTGGTAGCGGTCGCCGTTGCCGATGAAAATTGAATGAAAAAAGCACTTCTGCTCTTGACTATGCTCGGGTGTTCGATGTCCTGGGTCCCGACCTACGCCACTACCATCACGATCGATCTAGGGCCGACCGGGCGGGTCACAGGCGAGAAGACCGTTAACTTTAGCGGCCTGAATGATCTCAATTTCAGCGGGCAAACGCTCTCCTTGGATTTAGTCTTTAGCGGCAATGGCTTCGTCCGGCTCTTCAAAAGCACAAGCCCAACATTTCTTCTGCTTCCAATGCTGGACGTGTTCGGCGCGGGCACGATCAACGATCCAACCGGCAGCGGTTACCTGTTTAATAAGGCCGGTCACCCAATTAGTTCGGTTACATCTTTTGGAGGCTCGGTCACCACTGACCCGGGTGGAGAAGCTTTCCGCCTTGCTCTTGGTGGTTTTTTTCCCCTATTAGCCGGTGGAACTTTCCCGCCGGATATTTACGGCGCTCACCTTGACATCACCCTGCCGAATGCTTCGGCTTTCAACGTGACTGGTGGCGAACTCGGCTTGTTTCCAAATGCCTCACAGCGTTGGCACAATCAATTTCAAATCGGGGACGTCCCTGAATCAGGCTGCACACTGTTTTTAGCACTTATCGCTGTTGTATCGCTCGTTGGTCTCGACGCCGCGATGCGGCAATGCCGCTCAATGTAACTTGCGAGAGCAGCGACGCTATTAATCGATGTCTTCTGAGTCCGACGGCCGCGGCGCGTCTTCGCGCGCTACTTCTTCCCTTCGAAGAACGGAAGGAATTGGCCGTAGCCTTCTTCTTTCAATTTCTCGACCGGGATGAAACGAAGAGCGGCGGAATTGATGCAGTAGCGCAAACCGCCCGGGCCGGGGCCGTCATCGAAAACGTGGCCGAGATGAGAATCACTTTTCGCGCCACGTACTTCGGTGCGTTCCATTCCCAAA
>QHPN01000027.1 GCA_003219115.1 Verrucomicrobiota bacterium
CGAAGTTTTCACAAACATTCAGCGACACTCGCGGTGCTTGGTTAAGCCGTAAAGCGTCACTAACTTTATCACGGTTGAGCCAATTGCGGCCCGAGGCATGATTCGAAGACGATGCGGCGCAACCTGGTAAATTTTGTCACCTTTCTAGATATCGGAGGCTGGGCGGTTTGTTTTTGGTGGGTGCATCGTATTTCGCAACGCCAAGATGCCATGCTGAAAAAGCTGCACTAGCAGGCCCACAGCATCGAAGAACTATCCAGGGAAGAGCACGAAATTCTCAAAGAATTGCACCCCACGGTGCAGAAAATCGAAAAAGGCGTCGATCAGGTGAAAGAATCGACCCAAGGCATGAGTGGCAAAAAGCGAAGGGCGCTCCGTTTCCGAAGCGCCCTTCATAATGTGATGGCGGTAAGCCGAATTCTGTCCGGCTGATTTCTCAGCCGGGACGATCATTTATCTCATCAAGATTTCTCCAGATGCCGATAAACGCCCGGCGGTCATAGACCGCCGCTACAGGTTTATCTGGTGCGACGATACCCGGAGATCGGCCCCGAATTTCTTCGAGGCATTGGCGGACCGGCTGTCCTCCTCCTGTTTTGTCTTGCACCGCATGGGGTTTTTCCTGCCATCCCCCTTAAGCGGGACGCGGTGAGCTCTTACCTCGCCTTTTCACCCTTGCCTGCACTTCTCTCAAAGAACCGGCGGTGTGTTTTCTGTGACACTGTCCGTCGCCGCAATTTTTCAACTGCAACGCCCGCGTTTTCTACGCGGCATGCTGCCGTATGGTGTTCGGACTTTCCTCTAGCGAGCCTCGCGACTCACCAGCGATCGTCTGCCATCATGTTTAGTTTAACACATCCAGCAGCTCTTGAAAGCGGTACGTCCGGGGAGCGCGAAAAGAACTCGACCCTTTCCCGCACCCAAGCGCGGGAAAATTATTTTTGTATCAGTAGAGTCTTGCGCGACCCCAGATTTCTGGAGCCGGATCTTAAGGGTGGCTTACATGCTCTTCGGCCGTTGAATACCGCCCCAAGGGGGAACCCGGAGAAGCCGTCGTGTGTTCACCGACCACTCACAAAGCTATCAAGGCCTAAAATCCACAAGTTTTCTATAATCCAACAAACGCGGCGCTTATTTGGCGTACATTTTCCTTGTCCCGCTGAAGCGCCATGCGGCGCGCAAAACCGCTAATGGCAATGCTCGCACTATCGTCATTACAATTTTCATCGCAGTCCCCGGAACCGCCAAAGCTTTATCCCTCTCGATTGCGGACAATCCTGCGCCGGCCACCTCCTCAACTGAGACATGTGCGAGACTGGTTCTTACTTTTCGCATCTGCTGGTCGCGATCGGCAACCTCAGCAAACTCGGTATGCACCGGCCCCGGACAGAGCGCGGTCACAGTAATTCCCAGTCCGCGCGTTTCGGCACGAATGGCTTCGGAAAAACTGGTGACGTATGCCTTCGTCGCCGCGTAGACAGCGAGGTCCGGCAGCGGAAGGAAGCCGGCCGAAGAACTGACGCTTAAAATCGCGCCGCGTTTCTGAGCGATCATGCGTGGAAGGAGCGCGCGAGTTAAGGCCGTTAATGCCAACGCATTTACCTGGATTTGCTCGTTCACACGGATCGGATCGGCGGTCGCAAACGAACCGTGGTCACCGAGTCCGGCGTTGTTGACCAGAAAATCGATTCGCTCATTCGCGAGCCAGCCGGCGAGTTGCACTGTTTGTTCGAGATTTGAAAGATCAACTTCGCGGATCTCAACCTGCAGCGCCCGATTCACGCGCAGTAATTCGCTCCGCAGTTGTTCGAGGCGATCCCGCCTTCTGGCGACGAGAACCAGTAGTTTCGCCCGGCCTGCGAGTTGTCGCGCTAACTCGCGCCCGATCCCCGCGGAAGCGCCGGTAATGACCGCCGAACAGCCGTCAAGTTTCATCGTTTTATGTCATTACGAGCGAGGTCGACGAGTCCGCCGGCCCGGTCTTAAAGCCTTCGCGGCGGGATTTCTCGGTCCGAGCCGGACTGGGGGATTCGCTCGAGATGACATGAATCTCTCGCTTGGTCAACGGGCGCCAATGTCCGAGCGGCAAATCGCCGAGCCGCAAATTTCCCATCCGAATTCGCGATAACGTTTTGGCGTGGAATCCAAAGCGCTCAAGCATCCGGCGGATCTGCCGATTGATCCCTTGCTCGAGCACAATACGCAGGTGCGTCGGCGAAATTTGCTACACGCGTTTGGCGCGGGCGCGTTTTCCATCCAGGACCACGCCGCGAAGTAATCCTTGTGCCAGGTCCAGACTGGCCGCGCGACCGAGTGCAACTTCGTATTCCTTTTCGATTTTGAAGCGCGGATGCGTCAGACGCTGGGTCAGCTCACCGTCATTTGTGAGCAGCAGTAATCCTTCGCTCTGGGCATCGAGTCGGCCGACGTATGCCAGCGAGGAAAATTTGAACGGCAGGAGGTTGTAAACCGTGTCCGTAACGTGTGGGTCGCGCCGCGTACAGACAAAACCACGCGGTTTGTTCAGTAAAATGTGAACGGGCGCGCGTTGATGGATCAGTTTCCCGTCGATTTTGACGTGATCGGTTGGACGCGGTTGAAAATGAAAATCCGTGCACGGTTTTCCGTTCACCGTCACGCGTCCGGCGGCAATCAACTGATCGGCGCCGCGACGGGATGCGACACCAGTCGCGGCGAGGAAACGATTTAAGCGCACTTCGTGTTCGTTAAAGCGTTGAAGAGTTAAACTGGGCCGCTTCAACCCTTCATCGATTCAACGCTTCAACGGCGCCAATTAGACATCCGGCTTGGTCTTGGGCAACCCAATCACCTTGTTCGTTTCCTTCCATTGACCGCGTTTTTTGAGCAAATCTAGCCGTTCGAACCGTTTCAAAACGTTACGCTTGGCGGCAATGGTGCTGGCTCCTCTGAGACTGCGATGTTGTGACATGGGATAGAGTTAAAACGTTAGAAAGGTTGAAGGGTTGAAGCGTTAAATCGTGAAACGGGGATCGCACGGTAGCCTGCAACCGCGACTTTTCAAACGACACTAAAGCTGATTCGAAAGAACGATGTAGGTGCCGAAACTCGCCACCTGGTGATAAACATGAAAATGCTGCGTTAGTAATTCGCGCCAGTAAGTGACTCGATCTTGTTCGATAATGAGAAAAACCGGGCGTGGCACGCGCCAATGCTCGAGGGCTGCTTTTTCGTCGAGAAAAAGATTGCGCTGCTCCGCGGTAAGAGGAATCCGCGGATCGGGCTCTTGATTCACCATGGCGAACTTGCGCTCGAGATAAAACCCCAGGCTGCTGGCGACACCGGGCGAACCTTCGAATAGCACTTGGCCATTCGTTCCTAAATGACCGTTTAAAAACCGCGCGGCATCAGCCAGCGAGAAAAAGGGCGCGATTCGCGCGATTCCGCTGACCATGCAGAGACCGACCACGATCAATCCGCAAGCGAGCCCGACAAGAGCGATTTTTTCGCGGCCCCGCCGCAGCAGATATACAGCAGCAAGCGCCCCAACCAGAAGTGCAATCGCGGTGATGACGAGAAGTGGCCGGAATTGAAGCCAGACGCCGGCGGGTATGTCGGCCAGTGCCTTCCAGGCGGTCCAGCGAAAATCTGTTTCGCCCCAGTCGCGTTCATTCGCAGGGACTAAACGCGGGAGTACCAAAGCGATGACACCAAGGATCATTCCGGTAAGGGCAACGATTGCGACGCCGGCGTTGCGAAGAGAATTTGAGGCGCGCTCGAAAATCATTGCCGCCCACAGGGCGAAAGCGCTGAATATGCTCAGGGCGTAATAATCCTGCCGCTGCCCGATCGCCAGCACCGGGACTAGGACCACCAGAGCCCAAACCATCGGTAGGGCATCCCGGAAACCAATCTCCCGCGGTCGCATCACCCGCCGCCAGGAAAAGATCAGCGCCGGTAAAATTGCCACCGACCACGGAAACCACCATGCCAGGTGGCTGGCGGCGAATTGCCATCGCGGAACGTCGTCGTACCAAGTCCCGTTAGGATAGCGCCCAATCAAATGTTTGGTCCATTCCTCAGCAACGAACTGGTGGAATGCGCCATCGAAATGAATTTCGACCCAGATATACCAGGGGCCGATGATGGCCAGAAAAAGCAACAGATACGGCCACCACAGAAGGGAGCGGAAGCGCATCCGCGCCTCGTGATAACAGACCGCCAGAACCGCAAACGTCGCTGCCGGAAGGATCAATCCATGCGGACCTTTCGTCAGACACGCGAGTGCGGCGCAAATCCAGAAACCGGCGAACCAGATTCGTCGCTGACGTCGTTGCTGGAAGCCGCCGAGCCCGCAATAGATCGCTCCGGCGAAGAACGCACTGAAAAGTGGCTCCGGCATGACAACGATGCGACCGAAAATGAATGTCCCGCTCAGGGTGAGGTAAATCAGCCCGGCTGCGAATCCGCGCCAGTAGTCGGCCAGTCGCTCGCCGATCAAAAACGTGAATATCACCGTCGCCACCACCGCCAGTGCAATCGGAACACGCGTGGCTGCAGTGTGGACGCCAAAGAGTTTATAGCTGGCGATGATCAGCCAGTAAAGCAACGGCGGCTTTTGCAGGCGCGGAATGCTGTCGTTTGTCGGCAGTAAATACTGACCCGTTTGAATCATCTCGCGCGCCGCGGCGGCGTATTGGCCTTCCGTCTCGCTGTAAAGATCGCCGATGCCGATGGTGCCGAGGTGCAACAAAGCTGCCAGCACGATCAGAATGGCGAAGAGAGCATGCCGTGTCGGCGGGGGCGGTAACGCCTGTGGCCGCAGGAAAGTTTCCTCAATCGTGAGAGTCCCGGCGCCCGTAGTCATTTAGTGGGACTCGCTCAAGGCAGTACGATATTGGTCCCAGCTCTCGGGCAGCCGCAACAATTTTGCCGAGGGCATCTGGATCAATGCCAGCATCTGCCGGCATTCGGCGATGAGAACGTCCTTTTGCACAATCCGAAAAGCGCACCAGAACCGCACGCGGTCGAGCCGATCGAGCCAACCCTCGACAGTGAGATGGTCACCGAGCTTGGCGGCGCGGCGATAATCGATCTCAGTGCGAACGACGACCGGATACCTCTGCGTGGCCGCCATTTCCGTCAGCGTCAGTCCAAGTTGTTCGGCCAGGAGAGTGCGCGCGATTTCGATGAAACGCAGATAGGCGATGTTATGAACGACCCCACCGCAATCAGTATCGAAAAACATCACCTGCACTTCCGTGCGAACACGGGTTAAGTCGAAAACGGTCATACCGGCCAATGATTTGCGAACGCGCGCCTGAAAGCAACGTTATCTGGGGCTTCAAGAGACGGCTGTTTGCTGGCGACCATTAAAGGTAGATCGGCCGCTCTGCCGGGACGATGTTCATTATGGCGGCTTCGCCGGCTAACCTAGGGATCGAGATCCGATCCGCTGGCACGACTGCTCGATCCACCTGCAAAAGCGGGAACGCCTTCTAGCCGCGTCTGGCCAGCATTCGTTCAATCCCGACAACCACCTCGGCGCTCGTGACCGCAGCCATGCAACGAAAATCGAGCGGGCATTCCCGCAGAAAACAGGGACTGCATTCGACATGATGCCGAAAAATCCGATGCCCCTGACCCAGTGGGCCCGTGCGTTGCGGTTCGGTCGAACCAAAAATCGAAGCCGTCGGAACGCGAAGCAGATCCGCCAGGTGCATAGTCCCGGTGTCGTTAGTAAGTAGGAGATCGCAATCGCGCAGTTCATTGATTAACTGCTCGAGTGTAGTTTGGCCGATCCGATTCACGCATTTGTCACCCAGCACCCCTGCGATTTTGGCCCCAATGGCGCCATCACCAGCGGTGCCGAAGAGAATCCATTGCACCGGGAATCGCCCTGCAATTTCCTGCGCCACTTCTGCGAAACGTGGCCACTGTTTTGCCGGTCCATATTCCGCGCCAGGGCAGAGTCCGAATTTGAAATGTTCGCGGCGCTCAGTAATCGATTTCGCCGGAGGAAACTCCGGCTTCACCACCGCTCCCAGCGTACTGGCGAGCTCGAGATACTTGTAGGTTTGATGAACGATTCCGAGAGGAATGCTCTGGCGCGGGCATTGATTAATCAGCCAGCGCCGCCAACGTCCCCGCCAGCCTACACGTCGTGGAATGTCCGCCAGAAAAACTTCGAGCGCGCTGCGTAACGAGTTCGGAAAAAGGATTGCCACATCGAACGGCGGCCTTCGACGAAATAATCGTGTTGCCGCGACAACAGATTTCGACGGCAATGCGATTATCTCATCGACTTCGGGCACGATTTTCCAGAGCGCCGCTAGTTTTTCCGGAACGGCAATGCTGACGTACGCATCGGGCCGTCCATTTTTTATCATTCTGACCGCCGGCACGCTCATGACAGCGTCGCCCAGCCAGTTGCTGCTCCGAATCAAAATCCGGAACGGTTTCAGCTCAATACCGTCGGGTAGAAAAACACCGCGTTTGTATCTGGCCAGTAGGAAATTTGGCCGCGGTGTTTTCCAGCGATTATGCACCCAGAACCAATCTTCCGGTGCGTGCCGGACCTGTTTTTCCAAAATTTCGTTCCCGCGCGCCGTCAACTTTTCAATCGATTCGCTTGAACCATCGATTGGCGGCTCGGCCACGGCGCGCCAGCGCGCAAAGCCGTCGGTATGGACCGCGAACCCGATTAAATTCGCGTGCGTGCGACGCGCCAGCAGCGCCGGCAACGGTGTGGTCGAAGCAAGTCTGCCGAAAAACGGGGTCCACAGTCCGCCATCCCCGGCATGTTGATCCATCAGAATCCCTATCCCGCCGCCGCTGCGCAGCAGTTCGATCGCTTTTCCGAACCCTTCGCTGCGCTCAAAAACCTCAAGCCCAAATCGGCTGCGCGCTTCGCGAACGTGCCGATCGATATGCGGATTGCGAATACGTTGATAAACCGTCGCGGTTCGGTGACCGCGGGAAAAATGCGGAAAGAGGCGCGTACAAAATTCCCACGAACCAATGTGGCTCAGGAATAAGACAAAAGGTTGTTTCCGCTCGAAGCAATTTTCGATGTGCTCGAAATGTTCGAGTCGCACTCGCTCCAGAATTTTTTCCATCGGCATGCGGGTGAATTTCACGCTGCAAAGCAGATTCGCTCCCAGGCGCTGAAAATGCCGGCGCACGATCCGCCGCATCTGTCTCTCCGAAAGTTCGCCGCTGAAAGCGATTCGCACATTGCGCAGAGCCAGCTTTCGATACTTCGGCAAAACGAGCCAGGAAATGGTGCCGCTGAGCTGCCCGATCCCGAACAAGAGCGGTAGTGGCAAAAGCGCGAGCAATTCCGTCCCGGCGCGGTAAAAAAGATAAACAGAGTAATCGACCATTAATTCTTGCCAACGTTTGCCGATTCACGGCATCAATCAATATCGTTCTCGTTAGTTTCGGAGCTTTGGACCGGAGCCCCGCTCAGGAGCGGGCTGATTCCTTGCTGCAGCCGCGCCGCTGTCTCGGAGCGTTGCCC
>QHPN01000028.1 GCA_003219115.1 Verrucomicrobiota bacterium
TTTGTCGCTGAAAACACGGCCGTGGCCTTCGAGAGATACCTAAAGTCCGGCTCAGGCCGCGCCGTTGGCTAAACGTGCATATACCTGCAAATTAGAGCCAAAAACGCCCATTTTCTTGAATCTGAACTCGCTTTTCCCTGCATCTCATAAGCAAATGAAACCTATGAAAGCATTGATTCTTGGCAGCGCCGCTTCTCTCGCCCTGGCGCTCGCCATCTACGCACAAACACCTGCCCCAACGCCGGAAACGCCCGCCGCGACGCCCGCGCTCGCCGCGACGGCTGCTCCCGTCGCGCCCGTCGCGTCCATTTCTCCTGCGACTTCGGCAAGCCCTTCCGCAGCGAACCAATTTGCCGACGAGATCAAGCAACGGGTCGAGCACAAATTTAAGCACGGCAAATTCGGTATTACCATCGATGGGAACGATAGAAAGGAAGCCGAATCGGAGGACGGCGACCACGGCGATATACCCAAAGATGTGGTTCCGCTCGTTGCCATTGCTCTGCTGACCGTGTTCGGTTTCCCAGTTGCGATCGTCGCTGTCATCATGTTTAGCAACTGGGCCAAGACCCGCTCGTTACACCGGACTGTGCGGATGATGGTGGAAAAGGGCCAGCCGATTCCGCCGGCGTTGCTCTCGACTCCGGCCGCCGTTTCTGCAGCAACTGGATTGCGGCCGTGGTACGATCTCCGACGTGGAATCGTTCTTATGGCCGTGGGTGTCGGGATCATCATGTTTTTCGGTATCAGCGCCGGATGGGATGAAGGTGTCTGGGCGCTCGGTCTCATCCCTGGCTTGATCGGGGCCGGTTATATTCTCGCCTGGCGACTTGCCTACCGGGAAGAGAAAGAGTTGAAACAATGATGTGGAGCTGACCGATGCCGATCTGCTCGCACGAGTTCTTGTTGATGGCGACCAGCACGCTTTTGGCGAGCTGGTTCGCCGCCATCAATCACCCGTGCGTGGCCTCTTGCGACAACTCGTGCGCGCCGACGTCGAGCTGGCCGACGATCTCGCCCAGGAAACGTTCATCCGTGCTTACAAACACATCCGGAGTTTTCGCGGCGAATCGAAGTTTTCCACCTGGCTCTACCGCATTGCCTACAACATTTTTCGCGAGCACGCCCGCAAACGCAAAGAGCTGGTGGGAATCGATGAAGAACAATTGCAGGCGAAAGCCGACCCCCAAACCGTCGATCCCGGATTGCGACACGATCTTATGAACGCGCTGGCCGGTTTACCCTTGCACGAACGCACAGCGGTAACGTTGTGTTGCCAAAATGGTTTGTCCCACGATGAAGCCGCCCGCGTTCTCGATATACCGCTGGGGACCGTGAAGACGAATGTGTTGCGCGGACGCGAGAAATTGAAGAAAATACTAGCAGATTGGGCGACCTGAAAATGAACGATCCGCTTGATGACTTGCTCGATGCGCGGTTGCGCGACGAGGCGCCTTACATAGATGATGCTGGTTTCACCACGCGCGTGATGAAACAACTTCCGCGTCGTAGGTTATCCTGGAATAAGCAACGTGCGGTCGTAATCTTTGTCGCGACTATCGTGTCGGTGGTAGTCGCCTATTTCGCGTCGGGCGAGGGCATGTTTGTCCACGATGCCTTTGCCCGGATTTCGGGGCTGCAACCGTTGCAGTTATTCCTTGTCATCGTCGCCTGCGGGATCACGATGACAATTGCCGGGCTCTGGGCCGCACTCACGCGACGGCACGAGACGATGATTTAGGCGCTTCCGCGCGGCAATGCCCACGGTTCTCAGGCTGCGCAAAACTCGCGGGCTTTCTTGACGTCAGCCGCGATTTGTTTTCCGAGAGCTTCCACGCTTTCAAATTTCTTCTCGGGGCGAAGAAACTGGACGAATTTGATTTCGATATCAGCGCCATAAATGTCGCGATGGAAATCGAGCAAATGAACTTCGATCACGCGCTCGGCCTTTTCGCCGGAAACAGTGGGTCGGAATCCGACATTGACGACACCGTGATGCAACACGCCTTCAAGCCACGCCTCGACAAAATAAACGCCGTTGGGCGGAAACTGTTCGCTGTGCGCGCTGAGATTCGCGGTGGGAAAACCAAGTTGACGGCCCAACTTCGATCCGTCTCGGACCGTACCCAAAATGGTGTAGTCGCGGCCGAGCATTGCGGCTGCACCCGCGAAATCGCCCCGCTCAATCCGGGCGCGAATGGCAGTACTGCTGACTACCGCCCCGTTCACTTTCACCGGCGGGATGCCGACAACATTAAAATGGTTCCGCATCCCGAGCTTGCCCAGAAGCGCGAGATTGCCGGCGCGATTTTTCCCGAATGACCATTCGTGACCAACACAAATCTCGCGCAATGGTCTCGCGCTCTCGGTCAACTCCAGGACAAAATCCTCCGCCTCGGTTTGTGCGAAATTTTTGTCGAACGGAATGATCAGGAGATGGCCGACTCCTTGTGCGCGGATGAGCGCGATCTTATGCGGTGTCGAGGTGATGAGATGCGGCGGATTTTCCGGACGCAAAACCTTGGCCGGATGCGGATCGAAGGTAACCACAACCGGTGTTCCATCCCCGGAATGGGCATGTCGAGCGGAAGTCGATATGACTGCTTGATGCCCAAGGTGGACGCCGTCGAAGGCGCCGATGGCGAGGAAAAGCGGACCGGGCAATTGCGCGAGATCGGCAGTGGAATGCAGGATTTCCATCAGGAGCAAGAAACGGGTGTCTCTCTCCGAGCTGTAGGCTCTACGAGCCGGAAGCCTGACTGCCGACTACTAATACCAAATGACGAATGACGGATGACGAATGACGAAGGAAGCACGAATGACGAATGACGAAAGACGAATGACGAAGGAAGCACCAATGACGAATGACGAAACATTGGTGCTGCGAGCTTCGTCATTTCCCTTGTTCCTTTTGTTTTCCGGTTCGCCAGATTCTCGAGAAGATCAGGTGCAACGCTCTTGCTTCCAGCCTCAACTCTCGTGCGTCAGCTTGTAGCTCAGGAATTGCGCGGGCAATCATTCGCAGAAAGTGTTTTGTTTCCCACGATTCCTTTTTGCAAGTACCGATGCACTTCAAAAACTCATTCTTGGAAACCGAGTCGTCAGCCTCGATATAGTTTGCGCCAACGCTGGTTCCGACACCCACTAATTGATTGATAATTCGATCGGTCAGGGGGCCACGCGGAATTTTCCTGGCAAAATCGATTATGACCTCACCAAATCGCGCCGTTCGTTCCTCTAAATCGTAAACAGGCGCGCTCTCCGTCGCTTCGCGAACAATTGACGTTTCTTCATCCGCCCCAAGTGAAGCCTCATCTTTGCACGACCGTTGGGACTTCGTCATTAGGTCATTCCTTCGTCATCCGTCATCCGTCATTCGCTTTACGCTCCCCGCATCCTTGAAACCTGCGGCAACGAAAGCACACGCGTGGCAATTTCGGATGGTTCGGCATTTTTGATTTCGTCGACTGTAATCGCATTCGCGACGTCGAACCGGCCCGATTTCACGCGTCGAAGCGAATGGAGATGCGCGCCGCAACCTAGTTCCGTCCCGATGTCGTGCGCGTAGGTGCGAACGTAAAATCCTTTGCTGCAAACAACGGTGAAATCGATCTCCGGCAATGCCACGCGATCAATTGAATACCGATAAATGTGCACGAGTCGCGGTTCGCGTTCGACCGTTTTTCCCTGGCGCGCGAGCTTGTAAAGCGGAACCCCGGCTTGTTTGATCGCGGAAACCATCGGCGGGGTTTGATAGAAATCGCCGCGGAACTTTTCAAACGCAGTGCGGATTGTCTCTTCTTCCAACGGCGGCACCTCACGACGCTCGATCACTTCGCCGTCTTTGTCCTGCGTGCTCGTGATCATGCCGAGCATCATTGTGCCGGAATATTCCTTATCCTCGGCCATGAGCAGGTCCTGGATTTTTGTCCCGCGCCCAACGGTGAGAAGAAGTAAGCCAGTCGCAAGCGGATCGAGCGTGCCACAATGACCGACCTTCCGGATTTGCAAACGCCGCCGCACCAGCGCGACCACATCGTGCGAGGTCATGCCTGCGGCCTTGTCTACCAGCAGAACGCCGTCAGGTGTTGCGCTCGATTGCTGCACAAGCTTTCTCGACGATTCTTTTCTCTACCTCCGACAACGTCCCGGGCACGCGCGCCCCGGCGGCGAGAACGTGACCACCACCGCCAAACTCTTTGCAAATTGCGCAGACATCGACCACTTCATTTTTCGAGCGCATGCTTACGCGCACTTTTCCATCAGTTAGTTCTTCGAAGAAAATTGCCACCACCACGCCGTGAATGGCGCGCAAATGGTCGATCAATCCCTCGTTGTCCTCTGGAAGAACAGCGAGCGCGATCGCGCCCGCCTGGCTCAAACTGAACCACGCCAGTTTTCCGTCGCACCCGAAATGCATCGTCCCTAATAGCTCGCGTAGAGCAATTGGCTGACTCGCCCAACATTGACCCCGCATTGCACCAGTTCCGCCACGATCTGGAACGTGCGCGTGGTTGTGTTGGGATACTGAAACGATCCGGTATCAGTCGAGATCGCCGCGTAAAGATTTTCTGCAATTGCCGGCGTAATCGGAAATTTCTCCCGCTTCAAAAACTCGTAAAGAATCTGGCCGGTCGCGGGCGCGGTCGGATCAATGTAAACGAGATCGCCATAACGCGGATTACTCGGATGATGATCGATATTGATCCACAGCCTGGCACTCTTGACGGCGGCGAGCGTATTACCGAGACGATTTTGCACTGCGGTATCAAGCGCGATGCCAACGTCAAAATCTTCCGCCGTGCTCGGCGGAGTGGTTAACAGTTCCGCGCGCGCCAGAAAATTATACTTCTCCAGCATCCCGTCCTCGTTCCAGGCCCGGACATCCTTGCCGAGTTCCTTCAGTGACAATGCCAGCGCCAGCGTGCTGCCGAGCGCATCGCCATCAGGGCGCACGTGACTGAGCACGGCAAATTTCTTGTGCTCGCGCAAGGCACGACCAATTTCGGCAAACCTGGCGTCGCGTTCGTTCACGCTTTGCTTTCGCGGGCCGAATCGATTTCCTGCATGATTTCAATGACACGCGCGCCGCGCTCGATCGAATCGTCAAGGTGAAAGACAAGGTGGGGGGTGTATTTCAATGTGACATGCTTTGCCATTGCCGATTGCAAAGCGCCGCGATGCGCTTCCAATTGCCCGATTACCGCCGCGCCGGTTGCCCCGAGAACACTGACAAAAACGTGCGCATTTTTCAGGTCCGACGTCACGTCCACCTGATTAATGCTAACGAGACCATGTTCAAAATTCATTTCGCGCGCGATCAATCCACTCAGTTCCCGCTTCAGCATTTCGTTTACGCGCAACAATCGATGTTTCATGTGTAGCCGCCCCGCTCTGTCGGGGCGTTTATTTTATTTGGCACGGCGACAGAGCGCCGCGACTACAGTTCACAGCTTCTGCGCGATTTGCTCGAGCACGTAACACTCGATGATGTCGCCCACCTGATATTCGCTAAAATCTCCCAGCTTGATTCCGCATTCGAGTCCCACGCGCACCTCTTTCACATCGTCCTGGAACCGGCGCAAGGTCGCAAGCCCGCCATCGTAGACCGGCTGGCGGCGTCGCAGGACACGCGCTCGTGCCGTGCGCGCGATACGACCATCGGTGACGAGACATCCAGCCACGATTCCTCTGGTTAATTGGAAAACTTGTTTCACCTCGGCGTGGCCAATGACCGATTCGCGATGTTCCGGATCGAGCAAGCCCGCCATCGCTTCTTTGATCTGATCGAGCAGCTCGTAAATAATCGAGTAAAGTTTGACCTGCACGCCTTCGTGTTTCGCCGCGGTTACCGCCATGTTTTCCACTTTGACATTGAAACCGACGACGACGGCGTTCGACGCGCTCGCGAGTAGAATGTCGTTTTCCGAAATCGGTCCGACGCCGGCGTGGATAATTTCCAGGTCTATTTTCTTGCTCTCGATTTGATTGAGCGCGCCGGTGAGCGCTTCCAGCGAACCTTGCACGTCGGTTTTCAAGACGATGCGCAAAACCTTTTTCCCGTCGGCCGCTTCTAGTAATGTTTCGAGAGTAGCGCGCTGCGGTGTCGCCAATTTGCCGGCCCGCTTCGATTCCAGCCGTTCTTCGCTCAGCTGTTTGGCTTCGCGCTCCGATTCCATTACCAGCAATTCGTCACCCGCATTCGGCAATCCGGTGAACCCCAGAACTTTTACCGGCGTCGACGGGCCCGCTTCTTTCACCGGCTGACCGTGATCATCGATCAACGATTTCACTTTGCCGCTGTAATCGCCGCAAATGAAGGCGTCGCCCACTTGCAGAGTGCCCATCTGGACAATGACGGTCGCGGTCGGTCCGCGCCCCGCTTCCACTTGCGCTTCGATCACGGTTCCGCGCGGTTTCGCGGTAGGCGATGCCTTCAGTTCCATTACTTCGGCCTGCAGCGTCATCATCTCGAGAAGTTGATCGATGTTGGTTCCTTTCGTCGCGGAAACAGGAACCGTAATCGTTTCCCCACCCCAATCTTCCGGCGTCAGCTCGCGATCCTGAAGTTGCTTCTTCACCCGATCGATGTTGGCCGAAGCAAGATCGATCTTGTTAATCGCAACCATGATCTTCACGTGCGGTGCAGCCTTGGCGTGATTGATCGCTTCAATTGTTTGCGGCATTAGCCCGTCATCAGCTGCGACCACCAGCACCACGATGTCGGTGACTGACGCACCCCGCGCGCGCATGGCGGTGAATGCGGCATGACCCGGGGTATCGAGGAAAGTAATCGGCTCGCCTTTGCATTCCACGCGATAGGCGCCGATGTGCTGCGTAATTCCGCCCGCTTCCCCCGCAGCCACCCGCGTTTTCCGGATCGCATCCATCAACGACGTCTTTCCGTGATCGACGTGGCCCATGAAAGTGATAATCGGCGCGCGCGGTTTGAGTTCCTCCTCTTTTGCTGGCTCGGGAGGTGGTGGGGCGACGATGACCTTTTCTTCCTTATGAACGCCGCCGCCTTTTTCGCGCCGTTCTTTTTCCAGAACGAATCCGTGTTTCTCCGCAATTTTCGTCGCCACATCGGGCTCGACCGTCTGGTCGGCGTTTACGAAAATGTTGAAGTCGACCATCAGCTCCTTGATCAGGTGGAAATTTTTCACTCCGAGTTGCGTCGCCAGTTCTTTCACAATGATTGGCGGCTTGATCGTGATGACGTTCTTCGGTTCTTCTTCGACCGAAGGTGCGACTTCCGCGAGCGGCGCAGGTGGAGTGGGTGGGGGTTCGACTGGCCCCGGCGGCGGGGTCGTCAAGCCCGGCTTCGCGACCAACTTCGAAATCGGTGGTAAAATCGTCGTTCGAACTTTCGGAGTGCCATCGGTTGCCTTGGCTTTAGGTCGATCGATCAATGACACCGTTTCCATTCTGGTGGGCTTCGCTTTTTCCTGGGTCTTTTCTGGGGCGGAGGGACCTGCTTCCGCGCGTCCTGCGGGCGCCGTTTTCTCTTTTACGGTAGCTGCTGTGCCGCGCTCCGGTTTCTCTACCGGCTTTGGTTTCGATTCCTTAGCTTTGGCTGGCGCCGCCTTCTGAGGAACAGTCTTCGCCGGTTTGCGCGCAGTCGTTGCCGCTTTCCGCGCCGGCGATTTCATCGTGCTTTTCGTTGCCATCTTGTTCCTCAAATTTTTTGCTCATGGCTCTGAGCTCCTCAGCGGAGAGCCATAACTAATGAGCGGTTTCCGGTTCCTTCACCGCTTCGTGGATTTCGCGAGCTTTCGCTTCGTCGATTCCCAAAACATCCACCAAATCCTGGACATCGGCGTCACGCAACCCCTCGAGGTTGGTAAAGCCCGATTTCACCAGTGTCGTCGCCTGTTCCTCAGTGATGGGCAGAGCCGCCAGCAACGCTTGCGCCGCTTGCGC
This sequence comes from Verrucomicrobiota bacterium, assembly GCA_003219115.1. GTDB lineage: Bacteria > Verrucomicrobiota > Verrucomicrobiia > Chthoniobacterales > UBA10450 > AV69. The sequence continues at coordinate 7,924 of QHPN01000028.1, forward strand.
CACTTTCTGCTCGACCGCGGTCGTCGCCGACGTGTCCTTTTGAATGTTGATTTCCCATCCGGTCAGTCGCGAAGTCAGCCGCGCATTTTGACCCTTCTTTCCGATGGCGAGCGAGAGCTGATCTTCATCCACCGCGATGATCACGCTTTTCTTTTCCGTATCGAAAGTCAGATTCTTTACCTTCGCTGGTTTCAATGCCTCGAGAACAAATTCCTTCGGGTCAGAGCTCCAGCGAATGATATCGACCTTTTCGTTGTTGAGCTCGCGCACGATATTTTTCACCCGCGAGCCGCGCATTCCGACGCACGCGCCTACCGGATCGACCTTGTCATTCGCGCTCCAGACCGCGATTTTCGTCCGATAACCCGCTTCCCGTGCAATTCCGCGAATCTCGACGGTGCCATCGGCAATTTCGCTGACCTCGAGTTCGAACAATCGCCGCACAAAATTCGGATGACTGCGAGAGACGATGATTTCCGGACCGCGAATCCCATTGTCAACCGCCACGACGTAGGCGCGGAGTCGATCGCCGACGTTATAATCTTCCACCACCACGCGTTCGCGCTGCGGCATGATTGCTTCAAATTTTCCGAGATCGAGAACTACATCCGAGCGATCGAACCGCCGCACGGTTCCGCTCACGATTTCGCCGGCGCGATCCTTGAACTCCTCGTAGATCATTTCCTTCTCGACCTGGCGGATGCGTTGCATCATCGCCTGCTTGGCGGTTTGCGCGGCGATGCGACCAAAGTTTTTCGGCGTCACTTCCACTTCGACGATGTCACCGACCTTTGCGTCGGGCTTGATTCGGCGAGCGGCGTTTTCCGAAATCTCGTCCTGCGGATTCGCCACCTTGTCCACCACGATCAGGTTTGCCAGCGCCCGAATTTCACCAGTCTTCGGGTTAATATCGATGCGCAATTCGCGCGAGGCGCTGACGCTTTTCTTGGAAGCGGAGAGCAACGCGTTCGAGACCGCTTCGAGCAAAATCTCGCGCTTAATTCCGCGCTCGCGCTCGAGATAATCCAGCATTGCAATAAATTCCGCGTTCATCAAAACAATTCCAGACCGCAAGACAAAAAAGAGTGGGACACCAGCTCCCACCCCAACGCCGCGCGGTCTAGAGTCCTTTAATCTAATTTAGTACCGCTTTCCGTCAAGGTGAGGACCCCTTGCGGTAGTCCGGAGGGCGGAGCTCCGCGATGCGGATCTTGAAGAGGCCTTCGATCAGCCAATTCCTGTCATCCCGAGCGAGAGTCGAGGGCTCCCGTGGAAGTTACCTTAGATTTCGCAACGGGATCCCTCGACTTTCGCTCGGGATGACGAACTAAATGCGCTCCGCTGTAGGCTTGATCGTTCACCGTTTGCCGTTAAACCTTGCGCGATGGTAACAAATCGACCCGGGCGACGGACATGGCGGAAGATTTTTCTCGCCCGGTGGTGGCAAAGGCGGCGCACCCATATCGTGTTGTTTGTGTGGGCGGCGATTTATTTGCCCGGGCTGGGTTCACTCGAAATCAAAGGCGAAGAAGGGCGACGGATTTTGCCAGCGGTAACAATGCTGCAAACCGGCAACTACCTTGTGCCATACGTCGGGAGTGAACCGTACTTTCGCAAACCACCACTGGTCAATTGGATCGTGGCGGCTTCGTTCAAGCTCTCTGGGATTCGCAGCGAATGGACGGCGCGGCTTCCTTCAGCGCTGGCGATTCTCGTGGTTGCGCTAACCTTCGTGACGTGCGGGCGACGAGCACTTGGGACTATCGGGTCGCTTCTCGCCGCGCTGATCTGGCTAGTCAACGCTGGCAACACGGAAAAGGGCCGGCTCATTGAAATCGAAGCTATCTACGTCTCGTTAACTGCCATTGCTTTTATATTTTGGATCGCGGCTTATCGTGCGGAAAGAACCGGAGGTCAGCTCTGGCTATTGCCTGCAATTTTTCTTGGCCTAGGCATGCTCGCGAAAGGTCCGCTTCCGCATCTGCTTTTTTTTTACGGACCGGTCATCGCGGTGCTCTGGAGCGATCGCAAGCTCTCGCTCCTGGCAACCCGTGAGCATGGCACCGCGCTCATCATCATGTTTGGAATGTTCCTGGCCTGGGCGCTGCCAGCGTTTTTGTTGTCCGACTGGGGGCGCGTCGCGCACGTTTGGTCGCGCCAATACACCGGCCGCGTCTCCAGCAGCGGGTTCCAGTTTTCTTCCTGGATCCAAAACATTCCGCGCGGGCTCGTTTATTTCCTGCCGTGGTTGCCGCTGGCATTGCTTCAATTCGATCAACCGGTTGAATTGCGCCGTCGTCACTTCGCGCTCCTGACTGGAATCGCCGTTCCCTTTGTCCTGGTTAATCTGATTCCGGGCGCATTACCGCGATTCGGCATGCCTGCGCTTGGACCCGCGTCCTGGTGGTTGGGCGAGTTATTGGCACACGACAATCTGCGCTGGCCGCAGTGGCTCTCCGGCAAAACACTCGCGCCACGCTTGCGAAACAGGATTGCAGTTGTTCTCGTGGTGCTCGGTTGCATTTGGGGTTTGGCCTACGGTCTGATAGCAGTGCCCTTGTTGCGTAAGCACGAAAAGGTTCGGCAACACGCGCGGCAGATCGACGCCATTGTCCCGACAAATGTTGCGCTCTATGCAGTTAACCCAAAATATCAGCCTTATCTGTTTTATGTGCGGGCGCCCCTTCGCTATGTCAGCACGATTGAGCAACTGCCGATCGATACGAAATTCTTCCTGGTCCAGGGCAGCGACGAGGAAGAAGCGCAAACGACGAAACATTGGTCGCCGAGCCGAGCGCAGATGGTTTTGCGCATTAAAGATTATCGCGAACATGAGGAGGTTCTGTTCTCGGTTCCGTCTCCGCGC
>QHPN01000074.1 GCA_003219115.1 Verrucomicrobiota bacterium
TCACCAAGAGTAGCGGCTCATTCAAGATCGACCACCCGCTCGATCCAGCCAACAAATATCTCTATCACTCATTCGTCGAATCGCCGGATATGAAGAACATTTACGATGGTACCGTTACTTTGGATGAAAAAGGTGAAGCGGTCGTGCCGATGCCGGACTACTTTAGCGCCCTGAATCAGGATTTTCGTTACCAGCTCACCGCTATCGGCGCACCGGCACCGAATCTCTATATCGCACAGAAGATGACCGATAATTATTTTAAAGTAGCGGGCGGCAAACCCGGCATGGAAGTATCCTGGCAAGTGACGGGCATCCGCCACGATGCTTACGCGCGAGACCATCGCATTGCGGTCGAGGAAGATAAGGGTAAAGAGCGCGGCTTGTATCTTTATCCCGCAGGCTTTAACGAACCCAAAGGAAGGGTTGTAGATCCTACGGGCAAGCTATTTGCCGATCAACCGACGAACCTAGAAAACACCGCGTCTTCTCAGTGATCGACCACTGGTCATTCATCTGAACTCACGCGACACTTCTACCCACGATCCGATTAGGCGAAAGGCCGCACAAGATTTGGCCGTGGAGAGATTCGAGTATTTAACGCAGACGATTCGGTGTTGAGTGATTCCGTTCGAGGAAAGGGTCGATGTTGAAAGCGCATTTTCTCGGGCTCGGAGCGTTTTCGTTTTGATGCAACTATCGGGACCGCAAGGCGAGTTGATGAAAATGGGAAGCTGGTGTGTGAGGCGGCGCGAAATTTTGGTACGAAGGAACTAGGTTCCTCAATCTCCACAGAAGCTTGGCAGCAGATCAAAATAGCTTAGGCCGCCGGATTGGCCTTAGGGAGATTGCGCGTAAGATGAATGTGCCCGAGGGAACGGTGCTCGCCCGGGCAAAGCGGGAAGGTTGGACACAACAAATTGCAGCAGCAAAGATTGCGCGACAGCCACAGCTCGCAAAAGAAATCGTCAAAAGCGGACGCAATCAACGCAATCACGCCATTGCAATCAATCGCGGCAGTGATGCAAGAGCGCGGAGAACGTTATCGCGAGCGCATCGCTGGTGTCAGCGAAAGGGTTGTCTCGCACGTCGACTCGCTGGAACCGGGCACTATTCTTGATCAAATCGACACGATTGCGCGCCGAACATTTGGATTGAACGATGCGGCGTCCGGCCAGGGAGCATTGACCCTTAGCGTGCTGACAAATCACGCGGTCGTTCAAGTGAAGGCGCAGGTTCCTGCCGCTCCATCGTCTGACAAATAGTACCGTACTACGGTCGTATTCTACGGTTGGGAGAGTTTTGGTCGTAACTCCCCAGAACCCTGCGCAACAACTTTACGCTGGCTACCCTCTTCTCTGCCTCGAAAAATGGGGAGTTAGACAAGCTGTGCAAAACAGCGAAAACGTTTGTTTTCAGTTATGAGTCCCCTCTCTAACCGCTGAGCTACAGGCCCATTTTTTAGGTCAAAGATTATCGCGTTTCGAACCGGGGACCAACCCCGAAAGCGTTCGGGGCTTCTCTAACTCCGAAAACCTTCGCGAGCAGCCCGCTGAGGGACAGGCCCGGCGCATTAGACGTAAATATGGCAAACCACCGATGACCAAGCCTCAATTATTTCCGTTTGATTGCGGTGCGGTCACAAATCAAACCTTGCGCCGGATTGCCCGGAGCGGCGCTGGCAGATGATCGTCGAATCTGACGAGCTGCTAATTCAGAAGTGTGAGAAACAAAGATTCACTGCACTAAAACAGGAGTAAGCAAGAAGCTTGAAGGCGGAGCTGGCGCACATATCTCATCGCCTCTAGCGTCGCTCGCCGCAGCCATCATCGAGTCGTGAGCGCTTCGGCCCACGACAATGATTTGGCCGAGGAAATTGATCGCCTGCGCTTCAATAAATACAAAGCCACCAGCAGCTGATGCCGGGCTGTTTAGATCTACGATACCGGTTTGTTTCGTCCAAATAAACGCCTTCTCGCCTGTCCCGCTAATAGAGCTGCCTACAACCTCGCCGCGGTCGTTGATGTCCATTGCTCTGCTCGAGTTTCCACCGGGAAGAATCCCCAGCTCCTGCATTCCGCCGTTGCTGCTCCAGATAAACGCACGCATTCCCCGAGGTCCTTTGGAGTAGCCCACCACCTGTCCATTGTTGTTGATCGCGGTAGCCTCACTCGCCCAGTCCCCCGCCAGTGTTTCAAGGTCAAGGACATTGCCAGATTTTGTCCAGAGCACAGCCCGGTCGCCGCCGGAACTGCCGGACGTGCCGACAACTTCGTCAGAGTCGTTTACATCGTGAGCCAGACTGTGCGTGCCTCCAGGCAGAATGCCCAGATTCAGCGTCGCAGTATTGCGTATCCACAAGATTGCCCTGGCCCCATTGTCACCGGAAGAATATCCTACAACATGCCCGTGCTTGTTGATGGCAATTGCCTGACCACAACTGTCGGCCGGCAGAAGAGGGATCCGACTTATGTCTCCTCTTGCATTCCACATGAAGGGCACCATTGCGGCGCCAGTATTTGCTCCCCCAACGATTTCCCCCTCATCGTTGATATCGAAAGCTGAACTATAGTCGGCGCCCACGAAGGCACGCAGGTGTTTCGCCTTCAAGTTAGAGCTATTCCAGACTGTCGCTCGTGGTGAATGGTGGAATGCGCTGTCTGCCCTGCCAACAATATCCCCATGATTGTTAATCTTACATGGGACCCGAGTCGCGTCATGACTTGAGAGCTCGGTGATAATGTATTGCCGCGTCTGACCGCGCACTTCGATTACGCCAAGCACGCTACCTGATATGACTGCAATCAGGGCCATTGCGCGCTGCCACTTCCTAAGCCTCAGCGAAGCACCATTTATCCTCGGGTATGAGTTCATCGCGTGGTTACCACATTGCTATAAGCCGACAGACCGACGTTATTTTTGGCGGCTAATCGATAGTAATAGCTCTGTTTATGTCGGGCCGTCATATCCGTGTACATGGTTGTGCTGGCGGCAGTAGTGGCTATGACCGCAAAGACGGTGCCGTTGGTGGAGCGTTCAACCTGGAAGGCGCTTTCATTGTCAGCATTATCCTTCCATTTGAGTGTAACGTGACCGTGCTTTTCGACGCCGGCGGTCAGATTGGTCGGTGCGAATGGCACGACCAGCGCCACCGTTGCAGTATTGGAATTGGCCGAGTTGCCTCCAGAGTTAAATGCGGAGACTCTGTAGGAATACGTTTTAGATGTTGCGAGCCCGGAATCGGAATAGGCGGTAATATTCGTTCCGACCGTGGCAACCTTTGTAAATGCAGCCCCATTCACAGAACGGTCGATTCTGAAGCCTGCTTCATTGCCTGAATTGTCTTTCCAGAATAAATTCACAGCAGAGGCCGATCCGGCAGCAGCGCTTAGATTCGTAGGCGCGGCAGGCGTTGCTGTAGGGGTTGGCGTCGGTGTAGGTGTTGGAGTTGGTGTTGGCGGAGGGGTCGGCGGAGGGGTCGGTGTTGGCGTTGGTGTCCCACTGCCGCTGATTCGCATGATTTTCGCTACTGAAGGAACACCGTTCCCGTTTAAGATAAAGAGCATGTAATAGCCCGGTGGAGTAGTATTCGCGTTTGAAGGAGCTGTTATGTTCAGGCCGCCGCTGGCTTGCGAGAACGCGGGTCGATTTATCCGCTGGCCCATGTTGAAGCCGTGCGTAACGGAAGAAAGCGCGATCAGTGTGACATTTGCAATGCTCGCGGCATCCGGCGTCCCGACAAAAAGCGATTGCCCATACGTAACGTTCGTTGGCGCTGACGTGATAGTGGGTCGAGTGCCGTTGAAGAGATAGGGAGGCGAATATATTTCCGCGGATGCACCTCCAAAGTCCCCTCCCCCCGAGAGAACACGCGCATCGGGCAATAGCAGGGCAATGGCATGATACGAGCGGCAAACCGTGATGCTTGCCATCTGTGTCCACGTGCCGGTTGCCGGATCCCACAGCTCACTCTCGTAGGCTGGATTTGTCGGTTGAGTGTTTGGATCCTCACTTCCTCTGCTTCCGCCGGTCACTAAAACTTTGCCATCTGCGAGTAAGGTCGCGTTGTGGAGCTTGCGCCCTCCGGTCACCATCGATCCAGTGTAATCCCAAGCCGGAGTCGAACTGTTCAGGTCAATAGTCTCTGCGGTTGCCGTGGGCAGCTCGGTGCAGGTAGTAGAATACGGAGCACATGGACTTCCACCAGTTAGCAGCACTTTGCCATCATCATACATCACTGCCGAACTCCAGTTACGTCTGCCGAAGTTATTATTAGCAACAAGATTCCAAGTTCCAGTGCCGGATACATCGAGGTATCTCGTTGCCTGACTTGGCCCAGCACAAAAGACTTTTCCATTCGGCGCTACAAACATGAATGGATAAAAGGGTAGGGCTAGATGCGCACTAGTCAGATCGCGCCAGGAAGCAGCAGCTGTCTGCCAAACCTGAGGCTCCACGTTGACACCAACTGTCGCATTTATCCAACCACTGACCACAAGCACATCACCATTGGGCAGGCTGGTATTAGTCGGATACCAGCGACCATTGTTCATGTCCGGCAACGGGGTCCAGGTACCGTTAAATGGGCTATAGATGTAGGCACTGGACATTCCCACCCAGTTGCTGACATGTCCGCCAGCCACTAGCAGCGTCCCGTCAGACAGAAAAGCGTGGCTGGAGCAGAAGATGTTTGCTCCGGATGCAGCCGTTGAAGTGACCGTGTTCGTCGCTGGATCCCATAACTGAGAGTGATCCCCGCGAGTCCAAAACATGACTTTTCCGGTTGGCAAGAAATGCGCATGGATTGCCTCGTACGGCCAGGTCATCACCGGCGACCACTCGCCAACGGTCGCGGTGTCCTGGCCGTAAACAAAAGAAAATGTCACCAGCAAACCCAGTAGTGGTGCAGATATTCGCTTAACGTGCAAAGCAGTTAATCGGCGCCACCAACCACCACCATGCGCAAAAGCAGCCATAGTACCCTCTGAGATCTTTTAGTTAAAAACGAAGATCCCAGTCAAGCAGATTAAATAAATTGCGAACTAAGAATTACTAATAAGTATAGCATAAGGCAGTGAACGAATAGATTCGGCTACTATTTGTCCATTTATTTATGGAAACAAGAGTTAGTTCTTAATTACACGAAAAGTGTGACTGCATGTTTACATATTACTACCGCGTCTATTTCCAGCGAGGAAGGAGTTACTATAAGCATTATATGTTACCGCATTCGCCATAGCGTTGATTGCACCATGGTTTGGAAAAATTACTATCAACACTTCGCCGCTCGTTCTTGGATCGTTAACCGCCAGCGCGCGAAGAAATCATACGGGGGTTCCGGTGAAGGCGGCTGAATTGCGATTTGTGAGGCAGAACAGCAAGTCTGCCTGCAGAAATTGGCGACTTAGTTCAAGACCAAGCCGTGACAAATCCGCCCGCCACACCTAACAGAATTCCAGTTGCGAGCTCAGCAGGAGTGTGACGTTGCAGGAATAAGCGCGACCAGGCTACCAGGAGGGCGAGAACGAATGCAACTGTGCCCCACCCCCAACCGATTCGGAAAAGAACCATCGTGCAGTAGAAGTCAAAGAGAGCGTGAAGCGATAGCTTGAGAGCGAAATTGACCAGCCAGGAAACGAGGAAAAGAGTCAGGGTGACTATTCCGCCGCGGATCATGTAACCGGGCGCATGAAGCCACCACATCGCAACTACTCCTGCAACTGAAAAAGGAACTGCCCACGGAAAGAAACGCTGTCGCTCTTTCCGAACAGAAACATCAGTATCACTCCATCGTCCGGAACGAACCCCGGAAAGAAGCAGAATTGCCGTTGGAACAAGAGCGCTGAGAAGTAAAGCCAGGAGAATGGGAAAACCCGCGTGCAACCCAAGTTGCGTTCCCACCACAACGGCGACCGACGTTGCGACAAAAACCAAAGGATGACCAATCCAGGAAATAAAGCGCGCGAATTTTGTCACGCGCTGATGATGCGTCCGTTCACTTCACCGAAGCCAATCCGGTAGCCGTCGCCCTGGCAATACCCAGTTATCGATACAGTGTCGCCATCTTCCAGCCATTTGCGGATTTCGCCGCTCCCAAGTTTCAACGGATTCGCGCCACGCCATGTCAGCTCAAGCATGCAACCGCGCGATTCTTCAGTCGGCCCGCTGATAGTGCCGCTCGCCAGCAGGTCGCCCGGTTGCAGGTTACAACCGTTAACCGTGTGATGGGCCAACTGCTGCGCAATGCTCCAGTAAAGATTTCGGAAATTTGTGCGGGTGATGGTTTGCGGTTCGGTCATTTTAGCAGTTTGCAATCGCGCTTCGAGTTGAATATCGAACGTGAAATCAGCTGCATGTTTCAAGTACGACAGTGGCGGTCGATCCTGTGCCGGCAGGCCTTTACGAAACGGCTCGAGCGCCTCCAGCGTGACTACCCATGGCGAAATACTGGTACAGAAGTTTTTCGCCAAGAACGGCCCCAGCGGCTGGTACTCCCAGGTTTGAATATCCCGCGCACTCCAGTCATTCATCAGAACGATTCCGAAAATGTGGTCCTCCGCCTTGTCGATCGATACCGGGTGGCCGAGCGAATTCCCAGGTCCAATGAAGAATGCCGTTTCCAATTCGAAGTCGAGACTCTTGCTCGGGCCGTAAACCGGGCTGTTTGCGTCCGGTGGCTTCGTTTGGCCGCGCGGGCGTTTTACCTGGGTCCCGCTAACGACAATTGAACTGGCACGACCGTGGTAGGCCACCGGGAGCCATTTCCAGTTCGGCATAAGGGCGTTTTCCGGGCCACGCAGCATGGTGCCGACATTGTGAGCGTGATGATAGGACGAATAAAAATCGGTGTAATCGCCGATGCGCGCCGGCAGTTGCATCGTCACCTCGCTTTGTTTGTGGAAGACCCGTGCGCGTAATTCCGCGTTGTCACGCAGCGTGGCAGTCTCAGCCGACAAGAGACGTTGCAAAATATCGCGCGTTTTCTTCCACGACGGCCGACCGAGCGCCATGAAGACATTGAGCGAGTCGCTGGAAAAAATTTGCTGGCTGGTTACGTCGCGAAAATGACCCAGCTCTTCGAGAAGCGAAAGATCGAGAATTAAATCACCAATTGCCACTCCCGCGCGGGTCGCTCCGTCACGCGGTTTGAAAATTCCGTAGGGCAAATTCTGAATCGGGAACTCAGAGTCAGGCCGGATGTTGATGAATGATTGGAGGTCCATCTTCTGTAGCGGCGCTCTATGAGCGCCGAATTCCTGTTCGTTCGGCGGTCATAGACCGCCGCTACACCAAATTCAAGTACGCTCGATCGGTCCGATCGCTACCCGCGACCGACGATCTGGGCTACAAAATCTACAGAAATCCGAGCACGCGCAAATCTTCGCGGGGCTCATCAAAGCTACAGCTGCCGAATGACGTTACGAACTGCCGTCGATATTGCAGTCGGGCGGTATCGATTTTCCAATCGCGCCACCCGAAAAATTCGTCGGTAAAGGAAAACGAATCCGCATTTTCGTCTTCCAGCATGAGCACTGTTTGCTTCGTGTCCCATTTGTGTTCCGCCGCCAGGACAGCAGCACCAAGCACGTTAAGAAAGCCGTGCATTTTCCCCTGCACCTCGTCGCGATGTTGCCGGAGCGGATGATGCAGGCCAGCGGTGAACTTGATCGGGACTTGGTGTGTCGCCGGCGTAACCAGTGCCTGCGCGATCTGCATTGAGGTTGGAAATGCGTCGGCCGTCACGCCGCCGCTACGCAACTTGTAACCAAATGTTGGGGCGTCGGCATTCGAATTAATTTCGGCAACCAGCGCAATGGTTTGTTCAGCACGATCAGGCGGCGCTTCCCAAAAAACAGGCAAGGTTCCCAGGATCGACCCGGCTTCATTCAGCAACGGAGCATCGACATCACGAGGCAAAAACATTTCCAGTTGGGTTACGGACACGAGATCGACATTGTGCGCCGATAGTGAACGAACAGCCACGTTCGTCTTGGCGAGCGCTTCCCGAAACGCTCCCGCGTTCTCTGTCTTTGAGCCAAGTGCGGATACGCGCAGAGGATGCAGCGGATCAAATTCCGAAAGTAGTTGTTTGGCTGCGCCAAACTGGTCGACCGGCAGAACGAACGCACTCAGCATCCACGCATCGGGCGTGCGTAAATACTCCGCCTGATTCTTCAGCGCCGGCTCGAGCTCGAGTTGACACGGCGGAAACATTCCGGCGTAATCGATCGAGTGCGCGAGTAATGCGCGCAATGAAGCGGCGAGTCCCGCCATCGTTCCCCCTTACGGGAATAAACCGCGTGTGCCTTTGGCCTTCATCACGCGCTCCACCCCAGTCGCCATGGCCGACATCCGATGGGAAATTTTGTGCGCCTTCGCCCGACGAATGACTTGAGTAAAGGAATGCTCCAGGATGCGGAAGAGTTTATCGGTCACTTCCGTTTCACTCCACATGAACGCCTGCAACCCCTGGACCCACTCGAAGTAGGAAACAATGACACCACCCGCGTTACATAAGATATCGGGGATGACAAAGACCTCGGTCCATCGTTGATCAAGAATCTTGTCCGCATCCGGCGTAGTCGGCCCATTCGCACCTTCAGCGAGAATGCGACATTGCAACTTAGCCGCATTTTTTTCCGTGATCACGCGATCGACCGCGCAGGGCGCGAGGACATCGCACTTCTGCACCAACAACTCGTTAGGATCGATGTGATCGTCTTGATTGAAAGCGCGCAGATTTCCTTTTTTTAAAGCGTGTTGCTCCGCTGCCTTCACGTCGACCCCCTTGGGATTGTAAATTGCCGCGGTGGCATCACTGATGCCGACCACTTTGATCCCCGTTTTCAACGCCAGGGACAATGCTGCGACCGATCCTACGTTGCCGAATCCCTGGATGATCGCCGTGCATTCCGTCGGGTCCAATTTCAACAAGTCCATCGCGCGCTCGATCAGATAGACGACGCCGCGCCCGGTCGATTCGCGGCGGCCTTCGGTTCCGCCGATCGATACCGGTTTGCCAGTGACGATTTCGCTCACGGCGTAACCTTGATAAACCGAATAGGTATCCATGAACCACGCCATCACCTGCTCGTTCGTTCCCATGTCCGGACCCATGATGTCGGTGTGCGGCCCGACAAACGGAATCATTTCCTGCATGTAACGGCGCGAGACCGCTTCCAATTCACCGCGCGAAAGCTTGGTCGGATCACAGGCGATGCCGCCTTTCGCGCCGCCGTAAGGCAAACCGTTGAGCGCGCACTTCCAGCTCATCCACATTGCCAGTGCGGCCGTTTCCCCCATTGAAAGATCAGGAGTGAAACGGGTGCCGCCCTTGGTTGGACCAAGCGTGAGATGGTGTTGGACGCGATAACCCTGGAACGTTTTTGTGCTGCCATCGTCCATATGCACCGGGAGGGTTACGGCGATGGCGCGCTTGGGCATCATCAGGCGATCGCGATGGTTCTCAGGAATTTCCAGGTAATCGGCAATGATGCGAAACTGCTCACACGCCATCTTAAAAACGTCGTCTTCGTAGATGCCCAAGGCGGAACTCATAGCTTAGAATGCGCCGGAAAAGGCGCGCGGAAGTCTGGTATTTGCCCTTGCTCAAGGCCCTCGTCAAATCGAATCCTGCAGGAGCGGAGTCTGTCTAGCGCCAAAGGCGCCGGGCTCATCCTAGCCTACGGCAGCGCCCTAGGGATTCGTTTAATATCAATTGAGCGCTGAAAGTGCGATTCAAGTCGCGTCAGAGTCTTCAACGGGCAAGATGCCCGTTGGCCCCACAGGTCCGAGCCGGACTGGCGTAAGATGCCTGTGCTACAAGGAAAGTTTGGCAAGGCATCGCCCTGCTGCCTAGATTGCACACGTGACGAAAGACTGGCGCAAAGTTCGCGTGGAGACGGTGGCGGTTCATGCCGGGCATGAGATTGACCCGGCAACCGGTGCGGTCGCGGCGCCGATTCATCTCTCGACCACGTTTCAGCGCGATGTCGAGGGAACTTATTCCCGCGGGTTCATGTACTCGCGCAACGATAACCCAAATCGAAAAGCGCTGGAGGACGGGGTGAGCGCGCTCGAGGACGGAGCCGCCGCGGCAGCCTTTGGCAGCGGCATGGCGACAGCAATGGCTTTGTTCGCAGCCCTCGCACCCGGCGACCATGTGATCGCCCACGTCGATGCTTATTATGGGACCAGCCGGTTGCTAAGCGACTTGTTTCTGCGCTGGAAACTGGAAACGGATTTCGTCGACATGAGCGATCTGTCGGCCGTGGAAAAAGTGCTGAGGCCAAACACAAAGCTCCTGTGGATGGAAACGCCATCAAACCCGCTCTTGAAAATTGTCGATGTCGCGGCTGTCGCGCAGATCGCTCGCAAAGCCGGCGTTATTTCCGTTTGCGATAACACCTGGGCGCCCATCATTCAGCGACCATTAGAGCTCGGGACGGATTTCACTTTCCATTCCAGCACAAAATATTTTGGCGGCCATTGCGACGTGATGGGTGGAATTGTCATCGCCAAACGGAACGATGATTTTTTCGAGCGTGTCCGCACGATCCAATATACCGGTGGCGCAGTTCCCTCACCTTTCGATTGCTGGCTGGTTCTGCGCGGGATGAAAACGTTACCTTTGCGGGTGCGGGCGCATTCGGAAAATGCAGCGAAGGTGGCGGACTATCTGGCGCAACATCGAAATGTTGAGCGTGTCTATTATCCTGGCCTGAAGAGTCATCCCGGTCACGAGGTCGCGAAAAAACAAATGTCGATGTTCGGGGGAATGCTTTCGTTTGAAGCGAAAGGCGGACGAGAGGCGGCAATGGAGGTTGCAGCGAAGACGGAAATTTTCACGCGCGCGACCAGTCTGGGCGGCGTGGAAAGTTTGATCGAGCATCGCGCATCAATTGAAGGACCCGGCACCACGTCGCCGGAAAGTTTGCTGCGCTGCTCGATCGGTCTCGAGCATCCGGATGATTTAATCGAAGATCTGGAAAGAGCGCTGGCTTAAATTGCAGGGCGTTTCTGTGAACCGCCTTCCTGGATGAATGGCGTCCGCCGGCGGACGCGCTACAATTTGCGCGCGCCAATTCGTCGCCGAATCAGATCGAAAAGATCGCGCACTTCATCCACGCGCAACAAAAATGCCGCGCTGAAAAATACGGCGACACCAACGATAATTGTGCCGAAAAGCGCGCAAACCTTTTCCACGAAGCGGAGATGTTCCCAGCCGCCGAGCCACCAGTGATTCGCCGCCCAGCAAACTACGGCCAGGAGCAAACCGGCGAGGCAAATCCTGACCAAGCCCGAGAACATGCGGCGACTTTCCAGTCCGCCCGTTTGGCGCCACATTAGGGCATAAAGCAAGAGAAAATTAATTGTCGCCACAATACTGGTGGAAAACGCCAGTCCGCGATGTCCCCAGCGCAATCGGAAGGTAAAAAGCCAGTTCAGAAAAAGATTTGTTCCAATCGCCAAAAAACTAACGAGCATTGGGGTGTTGCGTTTGCCAATTGCGTAAAAGGCCGGCGTTAAAACTTTCAACGCTGAGTAGGCCACCAAGCCGATGGCGTAGAATTGGAGTGCGCCCGCAGTCTGTCGGGTCATCTCGGCCGTGAACCGGCCATGTTGATAAATCACACTGATGATGGGCGACGCTAGCATCGCTAGTCCGATTGCCGACGGAATCGTCAGCAGGAATGCCAGGCGCATTGCGTGGGCAAGAATGCCGCGAAATTCATCGATATTTCCCAGGGCCGCGCTTTTCGAAGCCAGCGGGAGCGTGACGGTGCCGATGGCGACACCGAAAATCCCGAGCGGTAATTGCATCAAACGAAACGCGATGTTGAGCCAACTCACCGGACCATTGCCCAGGCTGGCAGCGAATCCGCTGTTGATCAGCACATTCACCTGCACGGCGCTGGCGGCGATCACGGCTGGGGCCATCAGGGTAAGGACAGTGCGAACGCCTTCGTCGCGCCATTGAAAGTCTGCGCGATACCTGTAGCCGACGCGTCGCAATGACGGAAACTGTGCCATTAATTGCCACAACCCGCCGATGAGCGTGCCAATGGCGAGGCCGGTCAATGAGCGCACGCCGAAGTGCGGATCAAGCCACCAGCCAATGGCGACCCCGCTGATGATCGAGCCGAGATTGAAGTAGCTCGATGCCATCGCGGGTGCGCCGAAAACATGCTTCGCGTTTAACATTCCCATGACCAGCGCTGCCAGCGAGACCAGCAGCATGAACGGCCACATAATTCTCGTTAGCAAAATGGTGAGCGCGGTTTTGTCGGGCGGCCAACTCCACCAGGTCAAGAGATCGACCAGTTGCGGTGCGAAAATGATTCCAAGAAGCGTAACCACGCTCATGAAAAAGGCGGTCAGCGTCGCGACTTTGTTCGCCAGTCGCCAGGCGGACTCATCCCCTTCCTTTGCGATTTTTCCGGAGAAGGAGGTGATGAAGGCGGTGGAAAGCGCGCCTTCGGCAAACAAGTCGCGCAACAAGTTCGGCAGCCGGAACGCCATCAAAAACGCATCGAGATTTTTGCCGGCGCCGAATAAGCCGGCAAAAATCTGTTCGCGAATCAGCCCCAGCACGCGGCTGCAGAGGACGGCGAGGCCGACAATACCAGTCGCCCGCGTGCTCACCCGCCGGTTTTCGGGAACAATCATGCGCAAGAAGGAATCAGACTCGCGCGTTTTGGAAAATGAAAACTGCTACTTCACGAACAAGTTCATGCTCTCGAAGTCGATAATACCGTGACTGACAGCCAGCAATTCCATGCCTAGAATCCCGGCGATTTTTGCCTCCCCTTGTTCGAGCGCGAAATCCGGCAACACCGAAGCTGCAAGTTTCTGCGGCGGCACCTGGTAGTCACCAATTTTGAGACGCGCGACCTTCCCGATTGCCACCTGCCGTGAAATACCGTCAGCAAAACTACCGTGCATTCTTGTGCCGGTAAAAGAAAGCCCAAACTCTTTTGCGTGCCGCAGATCAAGGGTGGTGACAAA
>QHPN01000075.1 GCA_003219115.1 Verrucomicrobiota bacterium
AAAGGTTACAGCACCGGGGCGATCATCCGTTGCGGCAACAAAACTGGGCGAGTTATTCCTCGTCGTAGGCGAAACGGATCGAGAGGCCGAGCGCGAACGTTTGGACAAGGAAATCGCGAAGCTGGAAGCGGACTTGAAAGCCACAGAAGCGAAGCTCGGGAACCAATCGTTTGTCGAGCGTGCGCCGAAGGAGGTGGTCGAAGAGCACCGCCGCCGGCGCGACGATTTTAGCGCGCGAATGACGCAGCTTCGGAAAGCACGAGAGTCCCTGGATTGAAAATGACTCGGTAGGATTGCAAATCGGCGCCGCGTTCTTCAAAAAACGCCTTCAATTCCGGGGTGTAGTAGCTGCCGTCGTATTCTCGATTTAATTCCAGCCAGATCCGGCCGTTCGGCGCCAGATGGGTAGCGACATCG
This sequence comes from Verrucomicrobiota bacterium, assembly GCA_003219115.1. GTDB lineage: Bacteria > Verrucomicrobiota > Verrucomicrobiia > Chthoniobacterales > UBA10450 > AV69. Next base: position 418 of record QHPN01000075.1, read on the forward strand.
CTCAAGAAGTAATCCCATTCCGCAGGTCCCCAAAGCTTGTCGCTCTTGTGATTATTGAAACAAATTAAATAGGCGGTGATGAAATCAAATTTGCGATCGAACTTTGGCAATGGTTGAAATGCTTCGATCCGCGTGATGGTGCGGGGGACGCCGAGTAGCTCGGTCAGCTCGCGAAACATCGGAAAATCATCCACATCAAGCCCGAGGATTTCGTGCCCGAGCAATTTGTTGATGTAGAGAAAATATCCGGCGCCGCAGCCGAGATCGAGAATGCGCGAGGGCGGAGCATAGTCGAGACTCAGCTCGCGCACACGTTGCAGATTGATTCGAATCCAATGCTCGAGGTCGAGGTATTTCGGTGGCGCATCGCCGGGGTCGTCGACCGCATACTTGAGACGAATTTGTTCGAACCCGCTGGCGTCAATGGATTTCACAATCGCGTCGGCGCTGATGCGGACGGGAAACCGGCGATTACGCACGATCGCACGGGTGTGGCGCCGTGCGCTTTCGAAGGCTTCGCCGGTCAGGATTTTTCCGAGTTTCTGGGAGAGGCGCAAGTGCGGTTGGTAACGCGGTAAGGCCGTGCTGTCAACGGTAGGCGGGTGGCGAAAACCGCAGGGCGCAGTACATTCCCCAGACGATGAGCTCGTGGAAAAAATTGCTCTGGATCGCGGTGACCCTGCTTGGCCTCGGGGCGATTGCGGTTCTGGCGTTGTCGCGAGGCGAACAGATTAACGCGCTCTGGATCATTGTCGCCGGGTTGTGCGCGTTCGCGATCAGCTATCGTTTTTATTCCAAATGGCTTGCTACCAGGGTGCTCTTGCTGAACGACGAGCGGGCCACTCCCGCGCTGGTCCAAAACGATGGTAAAGATTTTGTCCCGACCAATCGCTGGATGGTTTTCGGGCATCATTTCGCCGCTATCGCCGGACCTGGGCCGCTGGTTGGGCCGGTGCTGGCCGCGCAGTTCGGATTTTTGCCGGGCACGCTTTGGATTTTGATCGGCGCCACTCTCGGAGGCGGGGTGCACGACATGATTGTGCTGTTTGCCTCGGTGCGACGGCGCGGGAAGACGCTAGGGCAAATGGTGAAGGAAGAAATTGGCCGAGGCGTTGGGGCGCTGGCGTTGATTAGTGTGCTCGCGATCATGATAATTTTGCTGGCGGTGCTCGCGCTCGTGGTGGTGCAGGCATTGGCAAAAAGTCCGTGGGGCGTTTTCACCATCGCGATGACAATCCCAATTGCGTTGATCATGGGTGCGGGATTACGCACCGGCCGGTTCAGTGTCACATGGATCACTGCGTTCGGAATTGTCGGGCTTTTCTTCGCCGTCTGGGGCGGACAATTTCTCGGGAATTATCCGGCCCTCGAAGCCTGGTTTCGGCACAGTGATCGATGGCTGGCTTGGGCAATCATGATCTACGGCCTGGCGGCGTCGATTCTACCGGTGTGGATGTTGCTGACGCCGCGTGATTATCTCAGCACGTTCATGAAAATCGGCACTGTCGCCGCGCTGGCGGTCGCGGTGCTGTTGATTCATCCGGTGCTGCAAATGCCGGCGCTGACAAAATTCATCGACGGGACCGGATTGGTCTTCGCCGGACCGGTGTTTCCATTTGTTTGCATCACCATCGCGTGTGGCGCCGTTTCGGGATTTCACTCGCTCATTGCTTCGGGAACGACACCGAAGATGTTGGAACGCGAATCGCGGATTCGCGACATCGGCTACGGTGCCATGATCACCGAGATGATGGTGGCATTAATGGCGATGATCGCCGCGTGCGTAATTCAGCCGGGCGAATACTTCGCCATCAACACCAAGGGAACGCCGACGGAAGTGGTGGCGAAAGTTTCAGCTGCCGGTTTCCCGGTGACTGAAGCAGAGATGTCCGATCTGGCACATAATCTCGGGGAACAGACGATGTTCAATCGCGCCGGCGGCGCACCGACTTTTGCCGTCGGCATGGCGCACATGTTTGCGCGCGTCTCGGCCAGTCCGACGGCTTTAGCGCTTTGGTACCACTTCGCCATCATGTTCGAGGCGTTATTTATTCTGACGACAATTGACGCAGGGACGAGAGTGGGGCGGTTTCTACTCCAGGACTTGTTAGGAAACTTGTGGCGGCCATTCGGTAATACACGTTCCTGGGTTGCCAATTCATTCGCCAGCTTATTGCTGGTCGCGGCTTGGGGCTGGTTCTTGTATCAAGGAGTGATCGATCCTCTCGGCGGCATTAACACCCTCTGGCCGCTCTTTGGTCTGGCGAATCAACTACTTTCGGTAGTTGCGCTCTGCCTCGGCACGACTCTGCTGATCAAGATGGGTAAGGCGCGGTATCTTTTTGTCACACTCGTGCCGCTTCTTTTCATGTGCCTGGTCACGTTCTCGGCCGGTTACATCAAGATTTTTTCGCCCGATCCCAATCTCGGTCTCTTGGCAAGTGCGCGCTCCGCGATCGCAAAGAGTGTCCAGGTGGCAGACGCAAATGCCGCAGCCCTGCTCGTGCGCCAGGCGGCGAGGTATCAAGTCGATGTTTTTGTCGCCGCGGCATTTCTGGTTCTGGTGTTGTTGATTGTGCTTGGCTCGGCAGCCGAATGGTATCGGCTCTTAGCTGGTCGCAAACGCGTCGAATTGCACGAAAGCGAATTCGTTCCGCTGGGTGAAGTCGCAGCGTGACAGGGAGCGGCTGTCTCCAGACTGCCGACCGGCCCAACCGGCGATTGGAAATCGCCGCTGACCTTTTTTTGACTCGAACCCCAAACCGACGCACTCAGCACACTTTCGAACTTCTGTGCGGTTGAGACTGCCGAACGTTTCCTCTAACAATGAGCGGCGGTCCGGTGACCGCCGTTTTGTTTTGGCCGGCAGTTAGAAACAGCGCCTACTTGAGTGCGCCAGCGCGCCTCGAGAGATTTTCTTCCTGAGACCGATTGCTGCGACAACTCTGATACCACCCTGCGGCAACGCCCCAGGAACATGCTTAGAAAGGCACCTAATTGCTTTCTACAGGCAGAAAGGCGTGTTTGAAGATGTAGCCGGCGACGCGCTCGCCTTGGGCGATGCCGGCAGTCTTATCGAAGTGCCAATGGATGCCGAGGTAAATCCGGCTCTGGCCATTTTCTTCTTCCGCTTGCGATAGACTCGTAAAACTGCGCGGCATGTAGGGACGCACATTTCCTTCATGATCTTTGGTCACGCCGTTGAATTCATCGGAAACGAAAGTGAACCCGATGTTATCCGTTCCGTAAAAGCGACGGAGTGCTCCAAAAACCGCGCCGCCGAATCCGGCGTGACCCGAAGGATACGCAGGGAAGGGCGGAGTAAAGTTGGGGCCGACCAAATTGCTGGCCGGCGCGCCTAACGGAGTAAAGGTCGGATCGCCAACGGTGGCATCGTTTCCATCGCCGAGACCGGTCGGTCCGGTTCCCGGATCAGATTCGCGAATCGCAGTGACCGGTCGCCAAAAATCGTAGTGATATTTCGATTCCCAGACGCTCATCGCGGTATCGGCCATGGCGACATTGACCAAAGCGAGCAAGCGCGCGAGTTCGAGCGGACGGAGTTTCGTTTGGTTCGCGATGTGAACGGTGATTTGATTGTAGAGTCGTGGCGGCGCGCACAGGCTGGGCGTTCCATCGTATGCCCAAAAAGTCCCGATTAACGTTTGTTCGGGGGTGCGTTGCGTTGGAGTGGTAACGCCGTCGCCACCGAAATTTTTCGCTTCCTTGTAAGCTGAGGTGTAGGCAGCGCTGGTCATGTCCGGCGGCGGCGGTGCCGCGAATTGGGTTGTTGACTTGATCACGAATGGTTTGCATCCGCCCCAATGCGCCCCCAATGCAAGTGGAATCAGACTGATTGGATCCTGCCGCCAGTGCCCTGGAAGATTGCTGGTCGTGTAATCCACGCCGAGATGTAGTTCCGGCTTCTCCGAGCCATCGGAGACGCGCGACGCGAGAATGGCGGCGGCGATTTGTTTCCCGAGCGCGATACCGGTACTCTTCGGTGATTCGTTTTTGAGGCCCAAGAGATCGTTAGCGAGCGCCTGATCAAAACTTGTCTTTTGTGACGGGTAAAGACAACTCAGCGTGTCGTGGGCTGCCTGTGCCACGGCGGCTGCGATTGAATAGGGGTGGGGGGCTGACTGGATCCCGGTATAGCTCTGGTATTTTCCAAGAGCGGCGTTGATTGTGTCAAAGATGGCGATGTGGACAATGGCCATGGCGCGGCTGGCGCGGCCGGGCCCGAGTTGTTCGCCGAAGGTGCGATGTTCGCCGGGAACAACCGGGGTGTGATCCAGACCCGTGGCGTCGACCGCGATTTTGTTCCAGCGGTGGACTGGCCCGTTGGGAAATCGTGGTGTGTTATTATTCGCGTTATCCGGGGGCTGGGGATGAAAGAACGGACCGTAAGCTTGACGGAAATTGCCTGCTGGGCCGCTGGCGAAGGCGACACTGGCGATAGTAAAAGATAGTAGCAATGAGAATTTCATGGAGAAATAAGAAAAGCCAAGTTTACAAGGTTTTGTCGGCGAGCCAGATATTTGGCGCGCCTTCTCGCTAAACGCAACCTCAAAAACCGCGTTGTAAGGAATTATTTCCGGCGCAACGCGACGACGATTTCCTGCTCCCCTCGAACAAGGACCACGTGGCCGTCTTCGACAGTCTTGACCGTGATCTGATGAACGGTACCGCCGATCTGCAATCCGAACTGCTGGCCTTCCCCCATTACTCTGCCGTTGATGATGGCGTAACGAGTTTTCGGATCGATAACAATTGTTGAAACGACGAATGCTGAAGGAGGAATCGCCGGACCGGCGTGCTCGTTCTTGGCCATTTTCGGAGCCGGTTTCCATCCGATTGGCCAAAATGGGTTGCGGTCGCCTGATTCGAAATTGAAGGAAGACTTGTGCTTCAATTCGATCGGCGGTGTTTCATCCGCCAGGGCAACGCCTGCGCATAGGACAAAGCCAAGGTAAAGGAGCTTCTTCATTTGTTGTAAATGATGGTGGCGGCCGTGAAGACGACCTTCTGCATCTCAGGGTCGTCGGTAGCAGCGTGAATCCGCAATTTCTTGATGGAAAGGAGTGGGTTTGTATTTTCGAGTTGAGCGATGGCGTTTCCGAGGCTCTCAAAATCTGCCTGCGGCAAATCGATGATCCAAAGATAGCGACTCCAATTTGCGAGCTCCTTTTCCTTGAACGCATTGTTCGTTTCAAGCCGCGTCGTTCCCTTGTCGATCTGATGGCTGCTGAGAAACGTTTTCATCCGAGGCGGAAACCACGCGATCGGCGCGCCGTCGGGACTCAGCGCACGCAGCGCATCGTAGCGAACAGTGGCGGAATGAGCGTTCTCCTCCAGCTTCGTCGTCTTGGATATCTCGGCTTTGGAGGTTGAGATTTTGGTCTGCAAATCTTTGATCTTTGCTTGAACCGCATTGCGGCTTTTGTTGAGCGGTCCGAGAAAGAAAGAAAAATAGACGTAGATCAGCGCGATTAAGCCAAGTCCTCCCAACAACATTTTTTTGGCCTGCTCTTTATTCACGTTAGGACCCCTCATTTTTGGGGCGGGATTTGCGCTCGGTGGGCGGCGCCGCCGACGCTTTGGGGAACGGCTCCATCCCAACTGTGACTACGAAATGAGCGGTAGTTACATTGTTGCCGCCGACTGCGACAGTGGTATCGAGGTCTTCGAGGGTCTTGAATTCCACCTTCACCGTCGGCTGTTCCTTGCCGACTTGTTCCAGCAACATCTGCCGGAAATCCTCCGCTACACCACGAGGTTCGCGTCCGCCGGCCACACCATCCAAAGTCACAGTGACGAGGCCTTTGTCGTCTTCGACGATGCCTTCGAGTGCGGTAATCTGAATATTTGGCGTGACGCAATGCGCCACCTTTTCCAGCAACGGTGCCCAGTAAAAGCGAGTCTCAACATAACCGTCGAGTGCGTTCGTTGTACTGATGATGCTGTTTAATTCGTCAGATCGTTTCTGCGCCGCCGTGACTTTCGGCTCGATTTTGCCCCATTCAGCCTGAATGGAATTGAGGCGACTCTTGCTCTCGAGGACTCGATAGCCGGTCCAAAGATAATTCAATATCAGCAATACCCCCAAGCCGATGGCGGCGTAAAGACTTAGCTTGAGCGGATCGCGTTTTCGCTGGCGCTGCTGGAGAATTTCTTCGTGGAGAAGGTTTAATTGCAGGGGCATGGCAGCGTTACGTTCGCAGGTATTCGAAGGCCGCCCCGCAGGCGACATTGAGTGAGACAAATTCTTGCTGCAGGTTTTTGCGTTTTGCCGCCGGCAATGCGACCTCGCAATTTTCGAGGGGATCCCAAACTTCGCAGGGCAAACCAAGTTCATCACTCAACGTCTGCAAGATCATTTCGGCGCGCGACAATCCGCCCGAGACGTAGAGCCGGTGAATGGAAGTTTCGTGTTGTCCTTCAAAGAAGCCCATGGAATTACGCACTTCCGTGCAGAGCCGCGAAAGAGTGTTGCGGCAAATGTCGGCCATTCCCGGGTCGCCTTCGTTAATCATCAGGTAAGCGGCGTTGGCGTCGAGGGCTCCGTCGGCAGTCAGCGCTTGGGTGAAATGTTTGCCGCCGTAATCGAAGGCGCGTGTGAGGGTCAGTTCCCTGTTGCAACCAATCAGCACGGTGCTCTGCAGATGACCGAGATCGAGCAGGAGGAAAGCTTCGTTCTGGTGAACGTTGGGATATGCCACCTCAAAGGCGTTGAAGGAACAAACCGGCGCCAGTTGCATCAATTCGACCGATAAGCGGGTCTTGGCGACGGCTTCGAAAATTTCCTTTACCCGCGACCGTAACAAACCGCCGACGAGGTAACGCGTTTGGGTTTGTGTTTGGGGCGCCGGGGGGGCCTGCACCTGTGTTGCCACTTGCCCTTCGCCTTCGCCTGCAGCGGCGATAGCAACGGCCTGTCCGCCGTTGTAGGAAATGCTGGCGACATCCAGCACGAAATCTTTACAATCCTGGTTCAGCATGCTCAGCCCGTTGTAGCGAAGGGCATTGCGCAGTAGCTCGGGCGGCGTGGTGGGTTGCTCGATAATCCGCAAAAGCGCGTCCGGCTCTGAAACCGCCAGAGCACAGCTTTTAGTAAAGCCGCCAAGGTCCTTCAACAGCTGCTTGATGTGTTGCGCTACGTCGTCGGTCGTTGTCACTTCTTCCGGCACCTCGTGGGAAGCGAAACTGGTCAGGGCATAGCGCGTCTCGCTCTTCTTGTTCAATAACACCGCCTTATACGTGCGCTTGCCAAGATCGATGCCAATGACAGAATTTCCGCGCTTCGCCATGAATTCTGCTGCTTGTAGCGGGAAACGTGCCCGGCACCCGTGATTCTACGAGGCGTTCACCTCGGCAATCGACCCCTGCCCCACGGCATGTCGGGATGTTCGCTATTCGACCTTTCCTACATTCCGCCCAACAATGACCTCCTCCTCACTGGACGTTGGACGTTTGCTTTTGCTGACGTTCGACGTTCGACGTTCGATGTTCGATGTTCGACGTTCGGTGTTTTCGGTTCGTCGCTCAGGCTGCCGCCGAGCAGGGCCGGTAGCCAAAAAAACCGCGCTCCTTGATTATTTGTGACACCTCAGGCGGGACCATTTTCTCCCAATCGCGGTCGCCGCTTTGCAGTTTCACCAGCGCGTCGGGCGGGAAGATTTTGAGATATTCCGGATGATAATCGGTGATTTCGACGATGAAATTGTTATCCACGATGAATCGGAATAGCGCTTTCAGGTTTGGGGCGACCTCAATTTCATGGGCGGAGATGATTCTCCCGGTGGCCTCGTCAATCATCGGGTAGACGTAGAGCTTGAACGCGCCTTTGAACATTCGACCGAGCGCTTCCAGAATCCCGCCTTCCAGGTTCAGGTAATACTTCTCATCGAAAATTTCCATCAGACTCGGGACTCCCATGACCAGGCCGACCATCTCGCTCGTGTAACGGGAGAGATAACCGGAGAGCCGATAGTATTCGCCAAACTTCGAGATCAAAACCGTTCGCCCGAGCGCGCCGAGAATATCAACTCGCGCCAGAAAATCGGCATGGTTTAGCTGGCCTTCAGCAAGCAGGTTCTCCAACGTCATCTCCATGAGCACGACCAGGTCGGACTCGCCGCAGCCGGATTCCGCTAGAAATTTTCGGCAGGCCCCGTCCAGCATGTCATTGGTGGCATAGGTGACCGGCCGAAAACTGCCGCGTTCCACCAGGATCGCTTTTTTGTAAAAGACTTCCGCTGGCTGCACCGTTTCGCCGTCAGCCCGGAACATGACCGCGTCCGTCAAACCCTGGCTAACGAGTTGCAGACTCATGAGCCGGTTGTCGACCTTGGAAAAGGCGGGCCCGGAGAATTTGATCATGTCGACTTCGAGCCGGCCGTGCGCGAGATTCTCCTGCAGCGACGAGATCAATTCCTCCGGCTTCGGACAATAAAACGCGCCGTGAATCAAATTCACTCCAATCACTCCGAGTGCTTCTTGTTGATCGACGTTAGCTTCGTCCAGCATCCGCACATGAATAATGATCTGGCTCGGTTCGCCAACGTGTTCCGTTTGAAAACGGACGCCTAACCAGCCGTGCGCTTCGTGGTGTTGTTTAAAACTGCGCGCCGCCACCGTGTCGGCAAAAACAAAAAAGAGCCGCTCCGGGCCGAGCTTTTGATCAAGCCGTTCGATCAACAGGTTGTATTCATGGTCCAGCATTGTTCCAAGCCGAACCCGGCTGACGTAACGATCGGTCGGCCCATAAATCGCGTCGCTGAATGTCATGTCATAGGCCGACATCGTTTTCGCGATCGTGCCCGAAGCGCCGCCAACGTGGAAAAAACGGCGCGCCACCTCCTGCCCAGCCCCGATTTCGGCAAAGGTACCGTAACGCTTGGCGTCGAGATTGATCTGGAACGCTTTCTTACTTGTTCCGACATCCCACTCCGCTTTCACAATTTCCAAGATGTCGGCATTTGCCCGCTTCTCAAGTAGCGGAGCACAGCCATCTTGGCTGTGAGGTCAAGGGGCATCTTGCCCGTTGACGCAACAAGGAGCGGCTATTTCTAACGCAAGTCCGACTCGGACGTGCCGACTATGCAAATCGGCCCGGTCGTTCTCACTTTATGTGGCCCACGAACCACACGAATCGACGCGAACCAAACAACGGGCAAGATGCCCGTTGCCCCCACAGCCGGGACGGCTGTGCTACAATCGCACCTTCTCCACCGCCTTAGTAGAGATCCACCCGCGCTGATCATTTGGGAGCGCCGCGTAGCTCCAATCACCGCGCTCTTGCAGAATCACAACTTCGCTCCCCGGCGGCAGCGCCAGAACGCTCTTTGCACTATCGGCCGTCGCAACCCGGGCCTCGGCGTTGTCTGCCACCACCACTGCAACGCCCTGGCCGCGCGTGCCGTTTTCCAATTTGTACGCGGCCAAGCCGCAACCCGCAGTCAAGAGCAAACCAACTGTCATCCACAGCAACTTCCGCCGCCGAAGGATCAAAAGAATAATTGTTCCCCAGAACAAAGTTGCCGCCAGGATCGTGAACGATTTCGCGCTGGCGAAATTCAGATATTTTTCCAACGGCGGCCGCGCCAGCTCGAGCGGGTGTGTTTGGTCTCGCGCAATTCGCAGGTTCGCGTCGGCCTCCGGATGATTACGATCCAACTGCAACGCCCGCTCATAATTCAAAATTGCGCGCCCGAAATCGCTGTCGCGGAAATAGGCATTGCCCAGGTCGTAGAATAAATTTGCGCTCCACTCGCCCGACTGGACGACCGCCTGGTACTCCTTGATTGCACTCTTAAAGTCTCCCGTCGCAAATTCAGTATTTGCCTGAGCAAACAATTCATTGCCAGTTGCTGCTTTCGCGGTGTGAGCAGCAAGCGATAGACAGGGCACAATCAGAAACAGCACGCGCAAAACCGTGATCTGAAATGCGCGTAACAGGAGGCCCGGAGGCCCGATGGATATTAGCCGGTTGGCACAAGCCACCGGTTTGGAACAAAAACGGAGACGAGCCCCAGCGGGGCGATGGAACACCTGCGCATTGTTTTGGCCCAGCCCCTGCCGGGGCTCGACATCGATATTACCGTATAAATCCGGTGGCTTGCGCCAACCGGCTAATATCCGCGAGCCCTCCGGGCTAAAAGCGCCAGACACATACTCTTCCCTTGAGAGAAACGTATGCGATTCTATCTGTCTGACTCGGACTCTCATCGCAGACTTTCGATCAACTCCAACGCTTCGCGCCGTCCATTATGCGTTAGCGCTCCATCCCCGCCACCACCGCTGTAGCGCAGCTCGTCACTTTTCGCGAACAATCGCCGCATCCGTTCGCTTTGTTCCGGATTCAAAGCGAAAACGCGCGCGGCCGTTTCGGCATCCACGGTCGCCGGTTCGATGTTATTTTCCTTGAGCGCAGTTTTTAGTTGCACCACGCGCGAAGCGTCTGAGAAATAGTCGCGCGGCGCGAGCTGGTTTCGTCGCAATTTTCGTAAAAGCTCATCCTTTTCGTGTTGCAATTGGGCCGCGCGCAACGCTGCGCGGTTGGATGCCCGAATATTTCGCACTTTCCAACCCAGCAGTCCCAGCACGAGTGCGAGCGGGAAAAGTTGCGCCAGCCAAAATCCTGGCCGCGCATAAAGAGGCGCGAACGTGTGCACGATTTTTCCTTGCTCATTAATTTGATGCAATATGCCTTGTGGCTTCTGCGGGCCGGCCGCGCCGGGCGCAGCTGACTGCGCCGTCGCAGCTCCGGCGATCGCCGAAGTAGGCTGTGCGTTTCCTTCCACTGTGATCGGCACCGCTTCGCCCTGCAACGTGATATACCGGTCTTTCGCTGGATCAAAGTAGCTGAAGACTAGCGGCGGAATAGTTGTCAACTTCTCGTTAGGCGATACCACCAGTTCGAACGATTTCGTACCGCTGATCCCGACGTCGTCATCCTGTTTGAAATTCGATGACGGCGGATACTTATGCCAACCGCGCTCGTCGCTTAATTCCGGCGCATTCATGCGATCAAAGTTTCCGCGGCCCGTGATTGCCGCTTTGATCGTGATCGGATCGCCCACTTGGACGCGCTTCGGATTCGCTTCCGCTGTCATCGAAAAATTACCGATCGCGCCTGAGAAATTTGCCGGCGCTCCCGGCGGCAACGGCTTTACCTCCAGAGGAACCGGGTCGCTCTTGATACTGATCTCATGCTGCTCCACTAGCCCTGCAAACGGCATGGTAAAGAACGGATCGGAAAAGGGGTCTTCACCATTAAACGGATCAAACGGTCTGCGTCGCGCGCCCGAGCTGCGTCGCGGAACGAGCACATTTGCTTTCTCTTCGACGGGACCAATCTGAAAATCGCCGGGTCGCGCTGCGGAAATCGCCGTCTTGTAAGTGAAAACGACGTAGCTTCGCCCATCGATCGTCTCTAAATTCTTTTCGCCTTCGCTTAGCTTTTGCACGGTAAACCCCTGACCGTTAATCTGCGGTACCGCCATTTCCCTGAGCTGCGTTCGCGAGTTGAATCCGATCCGTAGTACCACTGGAATGATTTCGCCCACGTAGGCGGTCTTCTTCGGCACCAATAGCTCCGCGAATGCGATCTTTTCTTCCGCCTGTCCGCTGTCAGCTGGCGCACCTCCAGAGGGTGTTCGGTTGCCTCTTGCGCCGGCCGTCGCCCTGGGCGAGTCCGCCACGCGCAAGGTCAGTTCCGGCGTCTGCAAATTATCCTTACCGACGCGAATAGTTTGGGGCGGAATCTTATAGGTTCCGGATTTTACCGGTAGGATCGTGTAGCTGTAGGTGATTGACGACGAGACGGAAAAATTTCGCATCATCATCTGCGTCGATTCGCCTGTGTAATGAATCTGCAAACCCGGCACCTCGATAACACGCGGCGTTATCGCTGACGCACGGGCGTTGTCGATTTGGATCTCCAGCTGCACTGTCTCGCCCACCACCACTTCCGAACTAGTCAGCACCGCTGTGATTTTCGGCGGATCAGCCTGCGCAAGCTCACACACAGTACTTGCGAGAAATCCCAGAACGAGAATCCGTCGGAACATCGATCTATCCATCAACTCTCAACGCTCAACTATCAACCTTCTCATCACCAGTCGTTATAGACAGGATGGACGGGCTTGCGTTCATCCAGTTGCACCCTCGCTTCCTCGTCCTTCATCGCCTGCAATAATCGCGTCGCCTGCTGTGGAGTCATTTCACCGCGCTCCATCGCTTCGGCTTCAGCCGCTTGCTCCTCCTGTTGCTCCTGA
>QHPN01000029.1 GCA_003219115.1 Verrucomicrobiota bacterium
GCTCTGCGGAGCCGCGCCTAATCTCATTCTGATCTGTTAGCCGTGATCTTGTGGTCCTGTAGCCTTGTCCTGAATCAGTAGCGTTTCGTGGCCGATCCGAAATCATAAATGCTTCCCCAGCCACCCTGGGCCACGAGTGGCAGTTGTTTCTCCCACGGCTTGGTGCTGGTCACATAGTTTGCCTTCTCCAGTTTTCCCCAAAACAGGTAGCGCACCTGTAGTTCGCGCGCCGCTTTTTTCCAGTCGCCCTGACCCAGCATTAAATTGCGCAACTTACTTTCAACGTCAGTGGAGTTGATGCCTTGCGTCCAGAGGTGACCTCCGTATCCGCAAACCATTTTTCGGCCGTTCAGGAGCAATGGATGATTGTAAGTGGGAAACCCGGCGAAGCGCGCTTCGACTGGTAATCGGCGCACGGCGGCGGCGACAAAATCGATTTCCGATCGATTGGCGAATTCGTAACCGCCCTTACTCACAGCCAGACCGCCGATCAGGCTGACAAAGCCGGAGAAAAAAAGAATGAGGCAGGTTCCGACGCGCGCTGGGGCCGGCCAGCGAAGTAACAGACGTTCCCAGAGAAGAGGCAGGGTAATAAAATAAGCCCATATCAGCAATTTGATGTTATCCCATTCCCACGGCGCGGTTTTCACGCAAAGGCTCAAAAGAAAAATCAGGACCGCGGCAGCGAGATAGGCGGCATCGATCGATAGCTCGAGTTTACCGGAGCGAAACCGATCGCTCTCCTGCTGAGCGACAATCCAAACCAGTGCGATCGCAAGCGGGAGAAAGGCGCCAAAGTTAAACAGCCAAAAGAGGAAGAATTCCATTTTGAAGTCGCCTACGGTTTGGGTCCAACCGAAATGCCATTCGAGAATCGATCCGGCGCGCATGTGATCGGTCGTAAGCCAGACAAAAAACACCGCCGGCAGAAGCGCAGCGCTAACGAGTTTGAGGAGTGGCAATCTGGAACCCGGCCTGGTCAAGAAAAGAACTAGGAGGACGATGCTAAGGGCGATAAACGTGTGGACATGAAACAACGGCATGGTGGCATAGAGGGTGTATTCCGCCCAGACCGGCAATAGTTGCTGTTGTTTTTCTGGGTCGGAACCATACTTTGATCGCCATTGCCAAAGTAAGAGGAGGCCGGCGGGAATGGCGTAAAGCAACCCACGCTGGGTAACGAACATCGTCAGAGGAATACTTTTCCAGGAGACATGTGATGTTCCCTGATAATCGAGAAATTTGTGAGTATCGAGAAATTGAAAGCCGGCGATGCCGCCGTTGAAGAGGAAACCGGCAACGGTGAAAGTACCGCCCCAGCGATACAAGGCATAGAAAGTGGCAAGCGATGCCAGCAGGCCGGTGGCTACAAGTTGATGACGCAGATCGAATCCAAGATTCGTTAGCAGCCCGTTGAAAAGATCGATGCCGGCCGGGTAGCGGAGCTGGCTGTAAAGGTAAATTGGACTTTCCGGCCACATGGCAACGCCATTGGCAAAAGTCTTGATGTAGGTGATGTGCAAACCCAGGTCACCGAGATTAAAAGGCGACTGAATGTTGATGTTTTCCCCCTCGAAGTAAAAGAGCCAACAAAAGGAGCGAAACGCGAAAATCGCGAACGCAAATCCAACCAAGCAAAGCCAAATTGGCCGATACTTTCCGAAGGGGTCATTATCTTCAGCCGGGACAGGAGATTGTGCCGAAGGTCCGAGCCGGACGGGCGTAGGGGGGATTAGAAAAAAAAGAGCAATTCCGACGGTCGCTCCGACAATGAGGGAAACAAATGAAATACTCCAATTCAGCCCGCCAGCATTCGCCCCAAGCAACAGTGCTGCCACGGTGGAAACCGCGACGTAGATAAGACCGGCCGACAACAAACGCATGTACTATTGCTTCCCCTTGCCGATGAAGTTCGGCAACCTGTCCGGGAAGAAGTCGTGGAAGACACTGGCGCGCAGATACAGCTTGGACGTGTCCTGGTATGGCCGAATCGTCAGCGGCTCGGTGTAGTAACTGTCGTGCAGTTGTTTTTCGACCTCAGCAATCTTGCTCTCTTCGACAAGGAGGAAATCGGCATCCAGGTTTGCGGGATTATTGTCGTGCTCGTAGTAACCAACTTGCGCGAAGTCGCCCAAAATCCACGGCAGCGGGTACGGACTTGGCCGCATGAGGTGACCAACGAGATGGTAGAATCGCGGGTCCGCGTGTGCCAGGTCCAGCAGTGGCGTAGTTAGCTTGTAAATATCGTTATAGGTCTGAACGTAGACGTAGGGTTCGGCGTTAAAAAAAGCCCTGACGTTAGTCGTGAGCGGCCGCTTCCAGTCCCAATTCGCCTCGATGAAGCTGCTACACCGAAAGTAGTTGAGTGAAATGGCGGATCCGAGCGATACCAGAAGAAGAATGCAGGCAATTACAGATGAAACGACAAGCCGCGTTCTGGGCACGAGAATGACAAAGGCGCCAAACGCGAAAAGCAACGGCCAGATGATACTGATGATGCACCATGGTGTTTTGTAATGAATAATGCTGTAGGCGATGAAGGTGCCGACACCCATGACGGCAAGGAAACGCAGAGTCAGGGTCCGAAGCAGAAAAGTACACCCACACAGGATTAATCCGGCGCAAACCGGCCATTCATATCGAGCGATGAGCCCGAGCCAATAGTACCAGGCCTTTTCATGACCATGGCCACTGCTGCCGGTCTCAAACCAGGCGTGGAAAGTCCTGAACAAATCCTTCAAGCCGTTCCAGTGGAAAAATGTGCCGGAATAAAAAAAAACGATGGCCCCTATTCCCGTTAAGCAAACGACGGCAAGATCAACTGAGTTCCATTTCTGTGCGGCGGGTTTAGAATCCTCAACCCCGACAATCATCGTCGAGGCATAAGCGATCGGCAGAGCGAGCAGGGCGCAACCAAGGTGAATGATGTAGGTTTCCTTCGTCAGAATCATTCCGGTAATGCCCATTCCGGTGAACCAAAGGTAGCTCAGTGTTCCTTCGCGCCAGAGGCCCAGCAGCCCGAAGATAAACATCATGGAAAAAAGAAGGAGCCAGACCTCGTGAATGGAATAGCGGCCATAAAAGATGAACCCGGGCGAGACTGCCATGGCCAGGGCCGCCAGCCGCGCGACCGGCCGCGGAATGACGCGATCGTATTTCAACGCCAGCCAGACCGCTGCGATGCTGGCGAGAACCACTGGCATCCGCAGTGCATACAGATTCCGCCCAAACAAGGTTTGCGATAGAAACAGGATGTAGAAATGAAGCGGGCCATGGTAATTGGTGGGGTCATAGCGATAGAATCCGTCCTTGACCATTTGGTCGACGAACCAGCCATTGATTCCCTCGTCGAAATGCGGCGGTTTGATTCCGAGAAACAGGATCCGTAACGCGGCGGCGAGGCCGAGAATCAGCCAGAACATCCAGTTGCTTTCGAGAGCGTCCAAAACCGCTTGAGCAGCGTCGGCCGGATGCGCGGAAAAATCCGCTCGCGCCCCTTTGCGACCGCTGCTAGTACGCGAGGCGATGCGCATTTTAGTAACGGGCGGCTGCGGTTTCATTGGCAGCAACTTTATTCGCTACATTCTGAAACATTACAAGCCGGCCTACGTCACGAATGTCGATGTCCTGACCTACGCCGGCAACCTCGCCAACCTCGACGGCGTGATGGAGGCACATGGCGATCGCTACGAATTTTTCAAGGCCGACATTGCCAATGCCGATCAGATGGACGCGCTCATGACCGAGCATCAATTCTATGCCGTCATTAATTTGGCGGCCGAATCGCATGTCGATCGCAGCA
>QHPN01000076.1:0-14373 GCA_003219115.1 Verrucomicrobiota bacterium
ATTCCCGTTATACCTGGTATGGGCGGCGCAATTACGTCGAGCTCGATCCCTTTACCCGGCCTGCCCACATCTTCCGAATACGCCGATTTGACTGACGCTGGTTGCGCCGGAACGCCCGTCGCTTATCGTAGCGGCTGCCTGGGCATGAAAAAACTTTTGTGGCTGTTTCTCGCGCCGGCCAGCGCCTCGTCACTTCTCGCGCAAACTCCCGCACCACTCGCGACCCCGCCGCTCACTCCTGAGCTGCCGCGGACAACCACCACCATGTTAAACGCGATGTTTCAGGCCGGGCCGGTAATGGTGGTGCTGCTGGTCTTGTCAATCATTTCGGTCATGCTCGTCATCGTTTACTTTCTCAGCATTCGGCGCGGCGCGATTGTCTCACATGGGTTCATGGCCACCGCCGATGCCCTGCTGCGGAAACGCGATTATCTTGGTCTGCTTGCTGTTTCCAATCGACACGGCGAAGCCATCGCCCGCGTCGTGCAACAGGTTCTCGATTTCACCACTAAGAATCCGAACGCCGATTTCGAGCAGATCCGCGAAATTGCCCAGACTGAGGGAACCCGGGTCGCTACCAATCTGAATAATCGCGTTACCTACCTCGCCGATATCGGCATGATCGCGCCACTCCTTGGTCTGCTTGGGACGGTGATCGGAATTATTCGCTCGTTTGGAGCTCTGGGTTCTGATGTTGGCAGTCAACGGTATATGCAGCTTTCTCACGGCATCAGTGAAGCGCTTTTCAATACCGCTGCCGGATTGGCCATCGGCATTCCGGCGATGATCTTTTACGCCTTCTTCCGCGGACGCTCGCAGCGTTTGATCTCCGAATTGGAGTCCGCGGTTACCCACATTCTCGCGCTCCTTTCCTTACAGTTTGGGCGCCGTTCCGAACGCACGCCGGCGCTGCTCGAATCGGAATTCTAATTTCGCAGAGTTGTCATGAACTTCCGTAGTCGCACGGCGTTGCAGCATCCCGGAATTCAGCTGGCGCCGCTGGTTGATGTGTTAATGCTGTTGTTGATTTTCTTTTTGCTGACGTGGAGCGCGGCGCGCAACGAGAACGAGCTCGATGTCAAAGTGCCAAAAGCGTCGGCGGCGAAGGAGAAAATGGCGCCACCAGGCGACGTGGTGGTGAATGTGAAGACCGACGGAAGCGTAATTGTGAATCGCCGAACCATGACGGGGTCGGAATTGGGGAAGCTGTTGCAAGACCTGGTGAAATTATATCCGGAGCAGGCGGTGGTGATTCGCGGTGATGAAGGCGGCGCCTACAAAAACGTCGTTAACGTTCTGAATATTTGCAGCGAAGCTGGAGTTACCAACGTCGCCTTCGCGACCGCAAAATGAAGTTATCCCGGCGCAGTGCCGGTCTCATTGTAGCCGCCCTCCTTGGTGGAGGCGGCGTCGTGTCGGCGCAGGAGGTTCGTCGCGCTCTGCCCTTAAATGAACCGCCGCCCGTCCCGCGGGCGTTACCGGTCGATGAGGGAACGCCGGCGCCGGAGGAGCGACCATCAACCCCGGAGCAACCGAGTGACACGCGCCAGCTTGAGTACGCCAACGCCCTGTTCACCCGAAAGATGTACGACCTGGCCATCCCGGAGTACGAGAAATATTTGAATGATTACCCCGGTGCTTCCGGACGGGGCAATGCGTATTTCGGTTTAGGCGAGAGCTATCGGCAGCTCGGCAAGAACGGGTCGGCGCGAACAAACTTTCAGAAAGTGCTCGAGGATTTTGGGGACAGCGAATTTGCCGGCCCGGCGGCGTATGCACTCGCGGTCCTTGCCTTTTCGCAGAAGGATTTCAACGCTGCGCAGCCTCTTTTTCACAAAGCCGCGGCAAAGTCGAAAGACGCCTCGGTTGCGCTCTCGGCAAAATATTTCGAGGCGCGGTGCCTTGAGAGCACCAAGCGAGCAGATGATTCGCTCATGCTTTATCTGGAGGTGGCGGAAGCGAAGAGCCAATATCGCGAAGACGCGCGCGCAACCGCCGGCGCAATGTTGCTGGCGCGCGGCAGCCGTGGCGAGGCTCTTAAACAATACGAAGCACTCTCTAACGAAGCTGAAAAACCGGCGATAAGAGCCGAGGCCGCCGTCCGGGCCGGCTTGATCGCGCTCGATCTTGCCGTGGTCGATCGCGCGAAAATTGACCGCGCTATGGCGGAGAAAGCGCGGGCGCTTCTGCAAAAGGGACGTGCTGATTCCGGGAAGTGGAAAGGTATTGCGCAATCCGGCCTTCTCCGGCTTGAATATCAGACCGGACAGTTCACCCAGGTAGTTAGCGATTACAAAAAGTCGGCTGAGCAATTACCGGACGAAGCGAAACCGGAGGCGATGCTTCTCGTCGCCAACGCGCAACGACAGCTTGGCCACACCAAGGAAGCGGAGGGCGCTTATCGCGAGATCATCGAAAAATTCCCCAACCGCGAAGAAGCGAAAGACGCGCGCTACCAGCGTTTGATCAATATCTACAATTCGGATCCGAATGCCGTCATTGCGGAGGTCGACGAATTTTTAAAGACCAATCCTACGAGCGAACGAGCAGACCAGGCCAAGTTGTTAAAAGCGGAAGCACTCTACAAACAACAGAAGTTCGGAGAAGCTGCGCCGTTCTACGAGGAACTTCGCGCCTCGCAATTAAGCTCGAAGTTGCGTTCGGAAGCGGCCTACAAACTGGGCTGGTGCGCGGTGCAAATGAAAGATCCCACGCACGCGATCGATGCATTTAGCTATTTCATCAAGACATTTCCAGATGATCCGCAGACACCGATCGCGTTGACGCAACGCGCGCTGGCGTATCAGCAGAGTAATAACGCCGAAGCGGCCATCGGCGATCTAAGCTTTCTCATCACGAATTATCCAAAGGCAAAGGAACGCGAGGCCGCGATCCAGCAAAAGGCGCTGCTCTTAGGTGAACAAAATCGCGAGCCGGAAATGGCGCAAACCTTTCAGCAGCTGCTCAAGGAATATCCGAAGAGTAGCGCGGTCGCTCAGGCGAACTACTTCATCGGGAAAGCTGCATTCGACGGCAAAGACTACAAACGCGCTATTACTTTTCTCGATACCTCGCGCCGATTAAATCGGGAGCAATATTATACTCCAGCGACTCTCCGGATCATCCTGGGTCGTTACTATCAGCACGACCGCAAGGCGGCCACGAGCGAGGTTGATGCAATTCTCGCTGCCAGCAGTAACGCCAGCATTCCGGCCGAAGTATTGGAATGGCTCGGGATCGAATATTACAACGACAAGAATTACCCGCTCGCCGAAAAATATCTCGGCGTTCTCTCGCGCGTGGAAAATCTGTCGGCCGTTAAGCCTGATTTCTGGTTTTATCTCGGCGATGTTGCCGGGAAGCTGAAGCATTACGATCAGGCGGAAAACGCTTATTCCCGTTATTTGCAAAGTTCCGCCGACGCGGCCGGGAAAGCGAAAGCGCTACTTGCGCTTGGTGCTACGAAAATTGCCGCGCACAAACCGGATGATGCCGAGAAAATCGCAGCCGAGATCATGACCTTGCAACCCGAAGGAAAGGTCAATGCCGAAGCGCGGCTACTCGAGGGCGATGTTCAATTCGAGCGCCAACGATTCGAAGAGGCCGGCAAAGCTTACGCTGGTGTCGCTTTACTCTACGACGATCCTGCCCTCACTCCGCGTGCGCTCGACAAAGCCGCCGACGCCTATCGCCGCGCCGGCAAAACCGAAGAAGCCGACCGCGTCGCCAAACAACTGCACGACCGCTATCCAAACTACGTCCCGTTAGCGAAGAGCTGAAACCTATTTATCCGCTCAATACGCTAAAGCACGCCAAAAAGAGAAAGATGTTGTGGCTGTGATCAAACACCTGCTGCTAGTTGACCACGCCAGCAGCTGATCTGGAGTCTGATTTGTGTGAACGTAGCCCTGGCGTGGCTTGTTTGCTGGCCCTTTTCTTTGCAATTTCAAGATCGACGAAAATGGGGATTTGCGTTGTTTAAGCTCGTTTTTGTCGTCGGTGTCGTTACCACCGAAAATCTCTTTCTTAGTCTGCGTCACAATTCCCTCCAGTTATGCGAGCTATCCGCGTGATTCGCGATTAAAGAATTCGGGTCCACGGAGCACGCGAAATGACACGGGAAGGAGAAAGATGCCCTCTGAATTTTAGCGTCGTTTGGCGTATTTGGCGGTTACTCTGCTTGTTAAAACGTAGCTTCCCTGAGGAGCGTTTCGATCGAGAGCGGGGCGAGGAATTGTTTGGTTTCGGTTACGTGGGTGACGGGTTCGACGCGGTAAGCGGCAAGGAAACTGGCATCGGGGTTTTCGGCGATGCCGCCGCGGGCGATCAGATCGCAGCGTGCCAGCAGATCGATCACGCAGCGCAATTTTTCAGTGAGTCGATCCGGCGATAGTGACGAAGGATTGTTCCGTTGCATGAATTGGACGGTGCAGACGCCGGGAGCGGTCGCTTCGACGAAGGGCGAGAGCATGAAGGCGTGATGTAGGAGAATGTCGCTGATTTGTTGCTCGCAGTCGCGCGCGCGCGCTTTGATTACGAGATGGAGACAGCGTGCCAAGGCCTGGCTCGGAGCCATGCTGGCCCGAACGCCTTCCTTTTCCGCAGCTTCATTTAATTGCAGGATCACCGCTTTGATGGCGGTGTCGTCGAGGACGGCGAGCGGTTGCTCACGCAGCTTCGGTTGATGGCGCGCGATCGCTTGCAGATAAAAATTTGGCAGCAAAATCGTCGCGAACATTTTATCCAATAGCTGAGGCGATCGCCTTTGCGCGCCTTACTTTGAAATGCAATTGCGTGCTCGGATTGTCGCCCGACAAATCGGAGAGGCTCCAGCGGTTCTCGAGCACGATTTTGGTGCGCGCGCTTGCCACCATGTTATGGCGGCTTATTACCACAAAGGCCGTCGGCGTCGGTTCGACCAATCGCTGCAGGCGATACCAGCTGGTCGCGGGAATGCGGCGCAATTCGTCCGCCGGATTCAAAACAAGATCGAGAATTACCAGGGGGAAATTGCCGTCGCGCAAAAGAAAATCGGCGGCTTTGACGGCTTCGCTTGCCTTCTCGCAACGGACCCAGAGCAAATGTTGCAAAGCGCCGGAATCGTAAACATCGAACGAATCGCTTCCGTCGATGAGCGCGAGGAAAACACGATCGCGTTGCGCAATTTTGAGCAAGCTGTGAATGAACGAGGCCGAGCCGGCGCTCGGATTGGGGCTGATGATTTCCGTGATTGCGCCTTTGCGCAGACCGCCCTCAAGCGTCCGGTCAAGCAAAGGAACGTTGATTTGTCCGCCAGTGAGAGTGGGCGGTTGCTGGAAGCGTTCTGCGAGAAGCTTACGCAGATCGATGATGCGCTGGGTCGCCGCCATATCCAAGCATGGCATGGCGCGTTGATATGTTCAAGTGAACATTATTAAGAATGACTGATGACGAATGACTAAGAATGGCCGATTATCGCCTTCCAACTTTGCGCAGGAAAACTATGCTCTCCTATTTCCACAAGGGCTCTCATCCCGAACGCAACCGAGGGATCTCGTCCAGACTCGTAGATTACCCAACGCAGCTTCGACAACCATCGCCCAATCGCGAGATCCCTCACCGTCTTCGCGGTTCGGGATGACAGGCGCCAGTTTTTTATTTGCGTTAACGTCGTTTTGTAATGCCGCTGGGTTGGCGACGAATGAGCGAGACCATGACACCCTGTATCCGGAGGTCGTGAGCGGGGCGCTGGTCCGGATAGCGCGGGTTTTCGGCGCGCAAATAAGGCCGGCCGTGTTCGGTGAGGAAACGTTTCAATGTTGTCTCCCCATCAATTAACGCCGCCACGATGTCGCCGTTCCGGGCTTCCTTCCGATCATCGAGAATCACAATGTCACCGTCGAGAATGTGAGCATTTATCATCGAATCACCGCGCACTTTCAGCGCGAACATACGCGCATTTTTCGAAGCATTGGCCGAGCGCGTATCAAGCGAGACATGGCCGAGCACGGTTTGCTCGGTCAATGTCGCCATGCCGGCCGGGATTTGTCCGTAGATCGGGACGTCAGTGATCCTAACCTTCTGCACGGGCGTAACAAGCGCGCGCGCCTTGCGGGCGTGACGATCGAGGAATCCTTTACGCTCAAGGGTGGCAATGTATTGCATGACCGACGTCTGGCTGGCGAAACCAAAATGACTTTGGATTTCCCGGGTGCTGGGAGTGATACCTTTCTCCCGTTGTTCGCTCTGGATAAAATCGAGCACGCTTTGCTGGCGATCGGTCAGCATGCGGCAAGATGGAGCGGTTTATAGCAAAGGCAAGTTCAAATGAACGTGCGGGCGCGGAGTGCTTGGAGTAATGGAGTGCTGGAGTAGTGAAGAATGGGAGCCAGAATTAACGGGATTTAGTTTTTCGGAATCCTGCACAAGCCTGTCTGTTTCCGTCAGGCAGCGAAGCTTTCGCCGCAAGAGCAATGTGAGGTGGCGTTTGGATTGGTGACTTTGAAGCCACCCTTTTGCAGGTCATCGCTGAAATCCAGGGTCGAGCCGCTGACGAACAACGCACTCTTGGGATCGACCACGATCCGGACATTGGCGGAATGAACCAGGATATCGCGCGGCGCCGGGCCTTCCACTAAATCCATCTTGTATTGCAGACCGGAGCAACCACCGCCGATCACGGCCAGTCGCAACGCACCTTGGGGCCGGCCTTGTTTCTCGAGCAACGAACTCAGGCGACGGCCCGCGTTTTCCGTGACGCGGATCAACTTTTCGTTGCCGATCTTAATTCCGGTCCGATCCGGACTGGCGATATGTTGAGGTGTTGCTTCGCCCACAAATTTAAAGTCACTCTGTTGGGTTCAAGGTCAATACGTTGGGTGCTGTCGTACGGCGACTGGCGTTTGGAAGCAGCCGTTCCTTGGACGCTCCATCGTTCATCTCCGCAATGTCCTCGATCTCGGCGACGGTCGAAACGTGTTGGAACTTTTCGCGCAGCGCTTTCGCTTCCGGAAAATTTTTTGAATAGGCCATCAGGCGTGCGCGCATGGAACGCATGGCTTGTTCCTCGTCGCCCCAATCGTCGGCGTGACGGCGGCAATGCTCGATGATCACATTCCAGCGCTCTGATAACTCTGGCGTGGGCAACAGCTCGCCGGTTACGAGATAATGTTTAATCTGCTTGAAAATCCACGGTGCGCTCATCGCCGCGCGACCGATCATAACGCCGGAAATTTTCGTCTCAGCGCGCCGGCGCGCGACTTCGTGGGCGGAAAACAAATCGCCATTGCCGATTACCGGTATCGTTACCGTTTCCGCTACCTCCCCAATGACGCGCCAGTCTGCCTCCCCCGAATAACCTTGCGCCCGGGTGCGGCCGTGGACGGCAAGAGCGGCGATGCCACATTCCTGCAAAATTTCCGCGACGCGCACCGCATTGATGGAATCGGCATCCCAGCCAATTCGAATTTTTGCTGTCACGGGCAATGGCGCGACCGCTTGTACTACGGCTTTGGCGACGCCGGTGAGTGTGGGGCAATCCTTCAGGAGAGCGGAGCCGCCGTTTTTCGCGACCACTTTGTTAACCGGGCAGCCAAAGTTCAGGTCGATGAAATCGGGGGTAATCCAATCGACGACCTGCTTCGCAGCCTCCGCCATGTGAGCCGGGTCGGCGCCAAAAAGCTGGACGCCGAGCGGCCTCTCGCCTTCGTCGAAATCGAGATATTCGCGGGTGCGCTCGTTGCGGCGAAAGACGCCTTCAGCGGAAACGAATTCGGTGACAAGAACATCTGCGCCGTAGCGTTTGCAGATTTGACGAAAAATTTTGTCGGTCACGCCCGCCATCGGGGCGAGATAAAGGGGGAAGGCGTTCGTGAAGCAAGGGAGCCCGGCGTTCATCGTCGATATTATCTCACAAATTGGACCCGCGCGCAGGCTCGTCGGTCCGGAATGAAGGGCACGAGGGACGAAGGAAGCCCGAATGTTTAATGACGAAAGCTAGTGGCGGCCCTTTTCCTCATTCAACTGCTGGCTCGCCGCGCAGCAGCGCTGCTACTTCGTCCTGCACCCGTTCGAGCTCGCTCAGGCGCAACTGTGGATCTCGCACGATGAAAACATCGCCATTTTCCCGGTGCTCGTAGATGAGCAGGCGATCGCCGTTGGCAAATTCCGTGCGCACTTGTTTGAGGACGCGTTTACGTTCGAGCATAACCGCTAGAACAAAGCTGGCGTTTGCCGGCGGCTCCGGCTGCGTTATCAGGCGGCGGAAAAGTTGCTCGGCGTTTTCTTTTGGCAGCGCTTCGGGAGCCGGTGGCGGCGCCGGTTCGAACTTCGTTTTCCAAAATGAAAACGGCTGGATGTTTTCATTGCGATCGCGCCAGGCTTCTTCGCTCAAATCCTCACGCCGGAAACCGTCACCTTCGCGATAAAGCAAGGTATAGAAAACTTCCCCGGGCGCGAAGGGCCGATGGGTGGCGTTGCAAATTTCCGAGCGCTGCTTGATCGGCCAATCAGTCGCCAACGGATTAATCATCGCGCAAGTATACGGCGCGGCAGAAGCCAGCGAAAGTCGGAAGGATCGCGATTGGAGGAGCGCAGTTGCAGCAAATAGAGTCCGATTGTTCCAAAAACGATGACAGGGGCCCAACCGGCAATCCAGGCCGGGATCCGGTCGCCTTCGCCCAGCGCGAGGAAAAAGTGCGTGGAAAAGTTCAATGCGAAAACGAGCAGAATGGCGGAAGCGACGCTGGTAAGGACACCGCGGCGCGAAAAACCAACCCCGAGCGGCGCGGCAATAAGCGCGACGACGAGACAGGTCCACGGCAGCGCGATTCGATAATGGTAATGTGTCCGAAAAGGCGCCAGCAAAGTGTCCGGGAAATCGGAATTGAAGTTCAAGTAGTCGCGCAATTCCGGGAGACTCATCAGTTCGGCGCGCATGTTGGCGCTGCGCAAACGATAGGGCGTTTCGCTCCAATGCCGGATGACCACATTCGGCTCCAGCGATTCGGAAGTAATGTTACCGGCGGCATCGTAGTGCACGATCTTCGCCGGGGAGAGTGTCCAGGCATGATCATGCAGGTCGAATTCCGCGCGTTCGGCCAGAAAAGCCATGGTAACGTGATCGGAGGAATCCTGTTGCAGCACCTCGACATTGTCGAAAACGTTGGATTTTGGCCGGAGACGTTGGATGAACCAGGTGCGTGACTCCCGCCGGTTGCGGAAAATTTGTCCTTCGCCGCCGCTGCCACTTTTATCTTCGGCCAGGAAAATTTTTCGCACCATTTCGGCGTGGGGCGCCACCGAATAATTTAGGGCGAAACAAGCGGCGGTTGTCAGAATACCGAGAATAAAGAGCGGCCTGAGGATGCGGATGAGACTGGTGCCAGCGGTCAGCATGGAGACAATCTCATTAGCACGCGACATGCGACCGAGAACGAAAAGGAGCGCCAGCAGGAGCGCGACCGGCAGTAGGATGACCAGAATCTGCGGGATTTGCGTGGCGTAAAATTCCAGGACGCGCCCGAGAGTAAAGTGCAGGTCGAAGAAGGTCGAAATGCTGTCGCTGATATCGAAGATCAGCCAGATCGCAATGAAGCCGACGATGCAGTAAATGTAGGCCTGCAGGAAGTTTCGGGTGATATATCGATCAAATGAGTTCACAACGCTTTCCGAACGGCTCGGGCTAGGCTCTAATTTAACGTCATGATTGCGCTGCGCGACTCCATTGGCTCGGATTTGGCAGAACGAACGGAGTCGATTTTTGCGCCCGACGGACTGCTGGCGAGGGCGAAAAATTTCGAGCGACGTCCGCAGCAACAACAAATGGCAGTGGCCATGGCGCGCGCCCTGGAAGAGGAGCGCCATCTAGTGGTGGAAGCGGGCACCGGCGTCGGCAAATCCTTGGCGTATCTGGTTCCTGCGGTTCTGTTCGCCCTCGGGCAAAAGAAGAAGGCCATCATCTCGACCCATACCATCAATCTTCAGGAGCAACTTCTCTACAAAGACATTCCGATTCTGCAGAAAGTTCTGCCGGAGACTTTTGATGCGGCGTTAATCAAAGGCCGCCAGAATTATATTTGTCCCCGCCGGCTTTTGCGTGCGCGCGAGCAGCAAAACGATCTCTTTACCGGGCCAGAGCAGAACGAACTGGAAGAAATCGCCGCGTGGGCGGCACGGACACGAGACGGCACTCTCAGCGATTTGTCGTTCGAGCCAAACGCGAAGATCTGGGCGCAGGTTTGCAGTGAAGCCCACATTTGCACCCGGAAAGTTTGTGGACAAAGCGATCGCTGTTTTTATCAGCGGGCCCGCCGAAAATTCGAGAACGCGCCGGTCGTGGTCATTAATCACACCCTGCTCTTTATGTTGCTGGGCGGAGTCGAGGAACAGATGGAACGCGAGAGTGGGTTTCTGTTTCCCGAGGATTTTTTGATTTTGGATGAAGCACACACGGTGGAGCAAACGGCTTCGCGCCAGATCGGACAGGTTGTTTCGCAATACATGCTGCGTGCAACAGTGCAGCGCCTTTACAACGCGCGGTCGAAGAGGGGGCTGTTTACCGTTACTCGTGATGCCGCGGGCGTTCGTCTGGCCGCGGAAATCGTCGATGAGATCGACAGATTTTTCGAGACGCTTGGGGCGCGCTGCGATTTTCGCAAAGGCCACGAGTTTCGCGTCCGCCAGGCCGAAATTGTATCGGACACCATCACTGGTCGTCTGATCGCATTGCAATCGCGTGTAGCCAACGTGGCGAAACAGCAGGATGACGAAATGTTAAAGTCCGAACTGCTTGAACTTGGCCGGCGCATTGCGGAGGCACGCTCCGGAATCGGAGTTTTTCTGGAACAATCCGCGCGCAACCACGTTTACTGGGTGGAACGGACGGGTAAGGTCGGACAACTGCTAACACTGAATGCCGTCCCGATCGATATCGCACCGGCCTTACGACAAATTCTTTTTCGCGAAGGGCGGACCTGCATCATGACGAGCGCGACGTTGGGCGTCGGGAGGAAAGATCTGGCGTATTTTCGCACGCGTGTCGGTGCCGACGAAGCCGAGGCGCTCCAGCTCGGCAGTCCGTTCAATTTCAATCAGCAGATGAAAATATTTGTGGTGCGCAAAATGCCTGATCCGCGGGATGCCGAATATGAAAATGCGCTCGAACATTGGATCGAACATTTCGTCGGGAAAACCGATGGACACGCCTTTGTCTTGTTCACGAGTTATCGCGTGATGCAGGAGTTAGCGGGGCGAATGGAAAATTTCTGCGCGGAACATGACTTGAATCTGCTGCTGCAAGGTGGCGGCATGCCGCGGACGAAATTGCTCGAGCGATTCAAGACGACGCCACGCAGCGTGCTTTTTGGGACCGACAGTTTCTGGAGCGGGGTTGATGTGCCGGGTGACGCGCTGCGCAATGTCATCATCACGCGGCTGCCTTTTGCCGTGCCGGATCATCCTTTGATTGAAGCGAAGCTGGAAAGCATCGAAACAGGAGGTGGCGATGCTTTCACGGAATACTCGCTTCCGGAAGCCATCTTGAAATTGCGCCAAGGAGTGGGCCGACTCATCCGGACGAAAAGCGATCACGGCATCATCGTCATTCTCGATAATCGAATCGTGACGAAACCGTACGGCCGCGCCTTCATGAGCGCGCTGCCGAAGTGCCCGGTGGAGATCTTATAATATTGGGGGACACGTGCGGTCGTGTCCGTTTGGGTGCCGACAGCGCGATGCCCTCATCCTGAGGGGGGAGCGAAGCGGAGTCGAAGGATCCCGGTGCGTTGCCTTAAAGCTGACGCCACGGGATGACTGGCTTATGATTATGTTCGCTTGAACATAATTCGAAGGCGCCTTAAAGTGGGCGTGTGAATCCGCCTCTTTTGTCGATTCCGCCGGCGGTTTTGCCGGGACCGACGGCCAAACAGATCGAGCGTGCGAAAGAAACAGAACGCATTCTCTCGATTTTGCATCAGTGGGGGATTCATACCCTTGGTCAATTCGCGGCCTTGCCCCGCGATGAACTGGCGGCGCGCCTTGGTGCACGCGCGGTTGAACTTTGGGAGCGCGCCAACGGGCGGGCCGAGCGAATTTTAAAACTCGTTTCGCCACCGGAATCGTTCATCGAAAGTTTTGAGTTCGAAAATGAAATCGAAACGATCGAGCCGTTGCTCTTCATCCTGCGCCGATTTTTGCAGCAGCTGGCAACGCGTTTAAACGCAATTTATCTCGTCGCCAAAGAACTGCGGCTGCGTCTCACTTTTGCCGACAAATCAGACTACGAACGCATCTTTAAAATTCCGCAGCCGACCAACAACGAAAACATTCTTTTCCGGATGCTGCACACGCATTTGGAAAACTTTACCTCGAAGCATCCGATCGTGGCGGTTGAATTGGAAGCGCAGCCGTCGCGCTCGGTGCGGCAACAATTTGGACTTTTCGAAACCGCATTGCGCGATCCGATGCAATTGCATGAGACGCTGGCGGGCCTTGTTGGATTACTCGGTGCGAATCGTGTCGGCACACCGGTGCTGGAAGAAACCCATCGGCCCGATGCATTCCGGATGGTGCCATTTGTATGGGAATTTCGCCCGCGCCGGACTGGAAATTCTGTAGAGTCCGCTGTCTCCAGCGGAGACAACCGCCAATCCGGCTCGGATCGTCAGTCCGACTCGGACGCAAATGCGCTGAGGAGAGCGCACACTACAGCGCCGCCAGCCCTTCGGCGTTTTCGAAAACGAACAAAGGCGACGGTGTTGCTGGAAAATAATCGGCCTGCTCATGTGCGGGCCGCCTCGGTTGACGGAACGACGATAGCTCAGGACGGGCCGTTTCCGCTTTCAGGAAACTGGTGGGACGAGCTGGCTTGGGCGCGGGTGGAATGGGATGTGGAAATCGAGAATGGGATCATCGCGCGCTGTCATTGCGACCAGCATGGGTGGGCGATCGATGGGATTTATGATTAGCGAGACGTCATCGATTACGAGCAAGAGCAGGAGTGCTCATGCTCGAGGTTTGACTCCATGTCGTACATCGAACTGCACGCCTGTAGTGCTTTCAGTTTTTTACGCGGCGGATCTTTGCCGGAGCAACTCGCAGAAGTCGTGGCGGAATTGGAAATGCCGGCGATGGCATTGCTCGATCGCAACGGGGTTTACGGCGCGCAACGGTTTTCGGTGGCGGCGCGCGAGCAAAAAGTGCGGCCGATCATCGGGGCGGAATTGACAATGGAAGGCGGCAGTTTGTTGCCGGTGCTGGCGGCAAGCCGCCTCGGCTACGCCAATCTTTGTTCGCTGCTTACCCAGGCGCATCTGCGCAGCAGTGTGAAAGGGGAGTGCGCAGTGAAGTGGGAGGAGCTGCCGGAATTTGCGCAGGGGCTCGTTGCGCTCTTTGGATGGGGGAGCGCAGGCTGGCAGCCTGCAGCGTCCGGCAGCTTGCCGGACGCAATTTCTCCACGCGTGGAGCGTTTTGTTCCAGGTTTGCGGCAGGCTGCCGCAAACGGCAGGCTGGCAGCCTGCCCTCCCCAGAGTGCAGAAGATCGCGTGCAATGTTTAATCGAGGCCTTTGGTCGCGAGAATGTATATGTCGAAGTTCAGCGGCATTTTTTGCGCGGCGAAGATCGCATCAATCGCGCCCTCATTGATCTGGCTTCGAAATTTCGTTTGGCGGTTATTGCGACTAACGGAGTGCAGTACTGGATGTTTTTACCTGTATCCGCGAGCACACCCATCTCGATCTCGCCGGAAAACTTTTATCACAAAACTCCGAGCGACATCTGAAAAGTGATGCGGAGATGCGCGCGATTTTTCGCGATTTACCGGACGCAATCACGAATACCGAGCGACTGGCGGATCGCTTGCAGTTTTCCCTCAAAAATATCGGCTACGAATTTCCCGAATATCTGGTGCCAGACGGACACACCATGAATTCATTCCTGCGCACGATGGTACTGTTTGGCGCGCAACAGCGTTACGAATCGATCAGTAAAAAAGTGAAACGTCAGCTGGAAGAAGAACTCGCGCTCATCGCCCGACTCGGGTTCTCCGGATATTTTCTGATCGTCTGGGACATCGTAAATTTTTGCCGCGAAAACAACATCATGGTGCAAGGCCGCGGCAGCGCGGCCAATAGCGTGGTCTGTTTTTGTCTCGGGATCACGCCGGTCGATCCGGTGAGCAATCATCTCGTCTTCGAGCGATTTCTGAACGAAAGCCGGAAAGGCTGGCCCGATATTGATCTCGATTTGCCGAGTGGCGATCGGCGCGAGCGCGTCATCCAGGAAATTTATCGTCGTTACGGCAAACACGGCGCCGCTATGACCGCGAATGTGATTACGTATCGGGGGCGAAGCGCAGCGCGCGAGATCGGAAAAGCGCTAAATTTTTCACCGAGCAC
>QHPN01000076.1:14432-15369 GCA_003219115.1 Verrucomicrobiota bacterium
CCGAAAACGCATGCACGAATGCCGGCATCCGTCGGACTGTATCACCCCATCTACGGATTGCCGCGGCATCTCTGGCAGCACTCCGGCGGGATGATTATTTGCCAGAACAAACTGAGTTCGTTTGTGCCCTTGGAAAACGCCTCCATGCCCGGCCGGGTGGTGGCGCAATGGGACAAGGACGATTGTGAAGACCTCGGAATCGTGAAGGTCGATCTGCTCGGGCTCGGAATGATGTCAGTGATGCAGGACGCGTTTGAGCTTTGTCGCGAACGCGGCCGCCCCCTTGATCTCGCGCATATCCCAAAAGACGACGCGAAAACTTTCGAGATGATGCAAACGGCCGACACCATTGGCGTTTTCCAAATCGAAAGTCGGGCGCAAATGGCGACGTTGCCGCGATTGAAACCGAAATGCTTTTACGACGTCGTGATTGAAGTCGCGATTATCCGGCCGGGCCCTATTCAAGGGGATATGGTGCATCCGTATCTGGCGCGTCGGGCCGGGAAGAAACGGTCCCGGATTTCGATGAGCGACTAAAGGCTGTGTTGGAGCGAAATGATCATGGCGAATTTTTCCGGGGACGAAGCGGAAGAATTACGACGTGCGCTTAGTTTTCATCGCTCAGAAGAGCGGATGAACCGGGTGAGTGTGAAGTTGCGGGAAGCGATGGCGCGTAATCGGGTCGCGCCGGACGTGATTGAGAAAGTGTTGCATTCCATCACGTCATTTGCGCTTTACGGATTTCCGGAGTCGCATGCCATTAGTTTCGCGATTCTGGCTTATGGCAGTGCCTATTTAAAAGCGCATCGTCCCGCGGAGTTCTACGCGAGTTTGATCAACAACCAGCCGATGGGTTTTTATACACCGGCGACAATTGTGAAAGATGCGCGGCGGCACGGGGTGAAAGTGAAACCCGTCTGCGTGGCGCAATCGGAGT
>QHPN01000077.1 GCA_003219115.1 Verrucomicrobiota bacterium
GTTTCTGACCAAAGCTGAAACCCGTTGCGCGCGCTGATCAACTGCGTTGTTATTCGAACGCGGTTACCTTCACGCCGGACACTGCCTTCAAGGACATTTTCGACGTTTAGCTTCTTCCCCACCTCGCTTGCGTCCGCGCCCTTCCCTTTGAACGAAAACGAAGAAGTGCGGGCAACCACGTGCAACCCCTCAACCTTTGCCAGGGCGTCGAGAATCTCCTCGCTCATGCCGTCGCAGAAATATTCCTGGTCCTTCGCCTGGCTCATGTCGACGAACGGAACCACAGCGATGCTTTTCTCCGGTGGCGAGGTCATCGTCACGTTCCGGTGCCAGTAGAACGGAATCGCCAGCGCCAAAGCAGCTACCAACAATATGAGCACCAGGGCGGCGGGCGATCGCGCCCAGCGGAGCCATGAAGCAGCTGCCGTAGTACGTTCCAACTCAGCCTCCACTTCCAATTTGTGACGAAGATGTTTGAGTGCCTGAAACAGCTCGTCGGCCCTGTGATACCGGTCCTTGCGATCTTTGCGCAGCGTTTTATCGATGATCTGCTGAAGCTCAGTGGGCGTGTGCCTGATGTAACGCGTTAGCGGCGGCGGCTCTTTCTCAAGAATTGAAGACATCACTTCTTTTGACGTGTCACCGGTGAATGGCGCATGGCCGGTTAGCATTTCGTAAAGAACGACGCCGAGACTCCAGATATCCGTGGTTTTATCAACGCGCCCGCCGCAGGCCTGCTCGGGCGACATGTAACGAACTGTTCCCAATATCGAACCCAGATTCGTCGCCGCGAGCGTCATCGATCCTGCCTCGTCCGCCACAGCCTTGGCGAAGGAGGATTCGGCAAGCTTTGCAATACCAAAGTCGAGCACTTTTACGTATCCGTCCGGCCGAAGCATGATGTTCTCCGGCTTGATGTCGCGATGGACAATTCCGGCTTCGTGTGCAGCAGCGAGAGCACTGGCCACTTGGATCGCGACGTCAACAGCTTCACTCAACTGCATCCGTCCATGCGCCAGACGTTCGCGCAACGTCTCGCCTTCGATCAGTTCGCTGGCTATGTAATGTGTGGAGTGATCCTCGCCGATCTCGTAAATCGTTAGAATATTTGGATGATTCAGACCAACGACTGCGTGCGCTTCTTGTTCAAACCGTTTCAGGCGCTCGGCGTCGCCGGTAAAGCGCATGGGCAGGAGTTTGAGCGCAGCCTTCCGGCCAGCAATAACGTCGGTGGCCAGATAGACTTCGCCCATCCCGCCGGTGCCGATCGGTTTGGAAATTTTATAGTGGCCAATCGTATGACCAACGAGCAAGCCGAGCTGTCCATTTTCGATAATATTCGCAGCAAAGCCGGCGACGGGGGCTTCGATGAAGTTCCCCGCGTGTCGATGTGCAGTTAAGAACGCTTCAACTTCATAGCGTAAAACCTCATCGCCTTGGCAGGCCGTTTCCAGAAATGCGCTAACTTTATCCGGCTCGCAATCCAACGCGCCGTGAAAGATCTCCTTAATTTTTTGTAACTGCGCCGGCGTCATAGACACGAACTGCACGAATTCTCACAAATTGTATTTCGGCTTGCGCCAGACTACTGCTTCGATTGGTGTGAATTAGCGAAATTCGTGTGAGGCCACGCCGCTCAATTCCCTGTACAACCATGCCTTGGAAAAGACCCAATCACGCCGAACTGTCACGGTTGACACCTTCAACACCTCGGCAATTTCGTCCTGATTAAGTCCGCCAAAGTACCGAAGTTCGACGCCCTGCGCCGCTCTTGAATCCAGGCTCGCCAGTCGCTCTAGGGCGTCGTTAAGATTAAGAATCGCGCCTGACTGCTCGGGCGAGATCAGGGCTGCTTCGTCAAGTTCAACTTTGCTCGCACCCGCACCGCGTTTTTGCCTCCGAGCCGTCCTTGCATGATCGACCAGTATTTGGCGCATCGCCTTCGCTGCAACGGCAAGAAAATGTGATCGGTCCTTAAAGCTAGGTCTACTCTGGTCCACCAGGCGCAGATAAGCCTCGTGCACTAACGCAGTCGTTTGCAGCGTGTGATCGGGCCGCTGCCTTTCCATGTAGTGATGAGCGAGACGGCGAAGCTCCTCATAAACAAGCGGAGTCAACTTTTGGACTGCGGCTTGGTCTCCGTGGCTCCAGTCCGCCAGTAGCTGGGTCACTTCCTGCGCATCTGCTGGGCTGGTTCCGATGGAAATCTGCCCTTGATTCGCCTTAGCCGATTCTACCTCGCCATTCATCCGACAGGTCTCCTGAAGAAAAATTTCGTAATGCCGTGATCGGTTTTACCCGCGTTCATCGTTTAGCGAGGTGGAGGACAAATTACAAACCTAAAAAGAAGAGCAAAAACAATGAATCCACTAACTCAGTTAAAAAAAATACGAATCCTGCCCCTCCTCAGTCTTGGCGCGACCTTCGCGTTAGTCACCACCGCTCACGCACAGAACCTCTACGTCTCGGCTAACAGGCCCGGCGGAAATCACGCAATCTTCGAGTTCACGCCAAATGGGACACAGAGCACTTACGCTACCGGGCTAAATAACTCTCGCGGCCTGGCCTTTGACAGCATCGGCAATCTTTTCGTGACAACAGCGCACGATGCCGGCCGAAATGAAATTGGGAGAGTGCTTAGATTTAACCCGCGTAACAAGGTTAGCACCTTTGGCAGTGCCGTTAACTTTTTCCTTGAAGGCCTTGCCGTTGACAGCGCGGGTAATGCCTATGTCATGGCGATAGATGAAACTAGTTCCACAGAGGCGAGCACTATCTTCAAGTTCACACCAGATGGAGAACGGATCGTCTTCGGCTCCGTTCCCAGTCAAGGTTGGGGCCTGGCTTTCGATAGCGCCGGCAACCTCTATGCAGCCGAGGGCAGTGTGGATTTTGGTGCAGCAACGATCTATAAATTCGCTCCGAACGGAATGCGCAGTGTTTTCGTCGGGCCAAGCGCGTTCGGGCCGGGCGCATATCCAGTGGGCTTGGCCTTTGATAGTAGCGGCAATCTGTTCGTTTCCATTGAAACGTTTAGCGATCCGGGCGCGGACTCGATTGTTTATTTCACTCCAGCTGGCGTGGAGAGCACCTTCGCGATCGGCCTAACTTTTCCTCGGGGCCTGGCCTTTGACAGCTCGGGCAATCTCTTTGTAGCCGAGGCAAATCCGATTCCGGACGGCGATATCTTGAAGTTCCCTCCCGGCGGAGGCGCGCCGACCGTTTTTGCAGCCGGCTTTGGCCGCCCGGAATTTCTCACCTTCGGACTCCCGCGATGAGACTAGCCCATCGCACTCCATTTTTCTTATCGCAATGAAAGGCAATCCCGAAACCAAAAAGAAAGGAAAGGACACAGTGAATCCAATGACTCAGTTGAAAAGAATCTCAATTCTGCCACTTCTCATCGCCTTGGGGCTCGTCGTCGGCAGTACGCCTGCGCGTGCCACCGATCTTTCGGCGGCCCCGGTGACTTACTGGAGCAACGAGGCTCGCCGCGCGATCGTCCCGCCCGGCCCTAACAGCATCTTCGGTGCAGAGAACTACGGCACCAAGTTTCCCGGTGAGGCGGCGGTATATATGGGGATCGTCCATGCCGCGATCTACGACGCGGCAGTCGCAATTGAGGGAGGCTATGAGCCGTACGCCATCGCCCTTCACGCCCCGCCGAACACATCGTCCGCGGCCGCCATCGCAACCGCGGCTCACCACACGTTGCTCGGCTTGCAGCCTCCTCTCGGGTTGACGCAGGATCAGGTGAATTATCTCAACGGCATCTACGACACCTACATGGCCAACATCCCCGATGGCGAAGCGAAGACGAACGGAATCATGATTGGCGAGCGCGTGGCGGCGGCGATTGTCACCGTGCGCACGAATGACGGCCGGGAGAGGAACCCGACACTCGCCGACCTCAACCCACCGCCGCCTGGCCCCGGCATCTGGGAGCCAAATCCCGGAAACCCCGCGCCGCCGGTCCTGGGGCTTCGCCTGCCGGGCATTCGGCCGCTCGCACTAGAGAGCGCCTCGCAGTTTCGTCCCGATGGTCCCAGTCCGCTGACCAGCGAGGAATACGCCGAGGATTTCAACCAAGTCAAAGAGTTGGGCAGAGTCGACAGCGTCACCCGCACCCCGGAGCAGACAACCGAGGCTCTCTTCTGGACCGACCACGACATTAGGCAATGGAACGACGGCATGCTTCGTCTCGTCACCGACCGAGGACTCGATCTTGTGCAGGCCGCGCGCATGCTGGCGATGGCGCACTTAGCTGGGGGCGACGGGATGATCGCCTGCTTCGAGGCCAAATACCACTACTGGTTCTGGCGCCCCTACCAAGCCATCCCGCGCGCCGATAGCGACGGCAACGCAGCGACTCAGCCCGACCCAAGTTGGGTGCCGCTGCGTCCCACGCCAAACTTCCCCGAGTACGTCTCGGCGCACGCTTCTCACAGCACCGCCGTGACCAGAGCTCTGGAAGCGTTCTTCGGCACTGAAAGGATTCCCTTCACCCTCGATAGCCGGGTGACACAGACTACGCGCCAGTACGCAAGCTTCCGTGACGTAGTCAAGGACGTTAATCGAGCGCGCGTGCTAGCTGGGTTCCACTTCCGCAATTCCGACCAAGAAGGATCGATCCTGGGGCGAACGGTCGGTCGCTACGTCGCCGAGCACTACTTCCAGCCCGTTGATTGAGGCGGTTTCTTGGGCACGGAAGGTGCCTGAAGGAAAACCACCTTCCGTCGCCCGTCGCGATCCGGATCAATTTTCCAGCCGCATCCGCCGGCCGAAAATTCTTCGGTGTTGCGCACCTTTTCGTTCAGCTGATCTTCTCTGAGAGAAGGAATCGCAGAAACGATTTCGTAAAGCAGGAAAAGTTCGCAATGGCGAGGACGCCATCGCGAGACACGTGCCGGACTGGCGTTGCGCGCCCTACCCAATCCCATTTCCGCTCCACAGCTACTTTCCAGGCTCTTCTGCACCCAGGTATTCCCAGCGTTGCAGCGCAATCGGGACATTGCCGTTCTTCCACACGAAATCGTGAAAGGCCCGCAGGTTAAACTTCTCGCCTTGTTGCAAACGGGCTTCGGCCAGCAATTGCGTGATCTGAAGCTTGCCAATTTGATACGTCAGTGCCTGACCCGGTCCAGTAGAAAACGCGATCGCTTCCTGGCGCGCTGTTTGCGCGTCCATTGGGACCTTTTGCTCGAGGTATTTGGCTGCTTCTTCTAACGAGAACTGGCCGAGCGCGAGTTTGACATCTACCTCAACGCGCAGCGCGCGCAGTCGCATGAAATTATAAATGATCTCGCGACTGTGCGGGCTGTCGTCGAACAAGCCAGCCTGCAGCATCATCTCTTCGGCATAGAAACCAATGCCTTCGTTGGCGCCGGAGTCATAGTAATGTCGCCGAATCGGGTCCTCATGTTTCCAGGAAAGACAGAGCTGGAAATAGTGACCGGGAATTCCTTCGTGGACGATGATCGGCCGCGGATCTTGCGCGGTGGCGCGCCAGAAGTAGCCAAGATTGCCCGAAGGTTGCGTCACGTAACGAATGCAATTTTCGTTGAGGCGCGAAGGAGATGTGAAATCATCATTTTCGCCGAAACCAAGGCTTTCCAAATATTTCGGCATCGGGCGAAGCGTATAATGCTGCAGCCAGGCAGGGACGGTGAGAATGCCGCGCTTCTCGAGAAATTCCCGAATCTGAAGTTCTTTGGCAGCTGCATCTTTTATCCATTTATCAGTATCTTTCGCAAGCTGAAGCGGAGGGACATTTTTATTCCGCTCTTTCTCGTACGTCTCAAACGCAACCGCGCGATTCCATTCCTGCTGTCCCATGGCCAGGATTTGCTCGGGTGAATACGGATAGATTGCGACGTTTTTAAGAAAGAAAATATAAGCATCACGTCCAAGAGCCGTTTCTTTCGGCGCCGAGGACAGTCGGTCTTGCAGACCTGTCCGAAAACTGTCCAGCGCATCAGCCGCGCGATCCGTCGCCGCGCCCAACTCCTTTTCCTGGAGAGTTGTCGCCGGCCGCAATGACGTTGCCATTTTGTGCAATCGGTCGCGCACACCCTCGAGCGCCTGGATTGCTACGGTCACGAACGGCTCCGGTGCTTTGTCGAGATTTTCAGTTCCTTGTTGCAGGATTGATGGGACGTTCTCAATCCGAGTTAGGATCTCGCGACTTCGCTCCTCATCATATGGCGCCGGCACCGTAAGGGCTTCGACAATCGGCGTAAGAGTTTGCTCGATGTAGAAATTCGGATCGCGTTTCCAACGCGGATTTACCTCCAATTCCCAATGCACTCGTGAGAGCGCCGAACCGATCAGGCGATAATCAACCTGCTGCGGGATCGGCCAACCGCTCGAATCGATCTTCTGGTAACGTGCGTCGAGCTCTTTCAGATCGCGGGTACGTTTATCGATCGCGGCCGCCGACCAGTCGCGCACGCCGCCGGGACGCTCCAGCCGATTTACGTCGTCTGCGGTAAAGGGGGCGTATTTCGCCCGCCAACTCCAAAAGTCGTTAGCAAGCTTGTCAAGTGCTTCGGTAGCAGGCTGAGTTTGCCCCCGCATCACACCCGGGCAGAGAAAAAGAAGGATCAACCATTTTCGCATCTTCCGCATGATTTGTGGGAAACCTCTTTGCTTGTCAATCGTCGGAAGGGTTGTTGGCCAATTCCACCTCTTGAATTTTGTCAAAATGACGGACCACTTCTTCGCGAAAAACCCGCGCCGGATTCGGATCATGCCAGATGATCATGTCGGTATCGTTCTTCTTGTGATCGTCATTTTGCCACCCTTCGTTCCACCAGCAAAAGCCGACGAGGGCCGGCCATTTCCCTGAGAAAATCTCGTCTAGTGCGTCGCGCGCCCATTCCGCGGCGTTGCAATGTTTGTTGTGCAGATCGCAACCAAACTCCGCAATGATAATTGGCTTTCCCGGTACGAGTTTGACCAATCGCGGGTATGCCTCACCCAGTTTAAACGCGAAACTTTCCGTGCCGTCCCTGGTGCGCGGTGTGGTTGGACCGTAAACACTAAGCGCGACCCAATCGCAATAATTCTCGCCAGGAAAATAGTTTTCGAACGCGTTCCATTTTTGCTCCGGCTCATCGAACCAGTTCACGTGCCAGACCCATTGCAGGTTGTCGGCACCTTCATTGCGCATCAAGTCAACGATGTGGCAGTACGCGGAAATGTATTTGCTCGGTCCGATCTTAGCGCCCCCATTCCAGGTCCCATTCCAGCTGAACCATTTCCCATTCGGCTCGGTCCCCCACTCCATTAAGATCGGGGTTCCGAATTCTTTGGCGGAACGCGCCCAAGCGCGCAAATCATCGTCAAACCTTCCGCTGTTGATTTGGTCGAGCGAGAAAACTTTCTCGCCATGATTCTGATCGACATCCGAGCGGAGCATTAAACGGAGGTAGGGAATTTTCCCAAGCTGGCGAATCCAGGAACAAATCGCGCCCGGAAATTTGCGCGACTCAAACCAATTATCGGAAAAGTAAATCCACGCCGTTTTTGCGCCGACCGTTTTCTCGTACCAGGCGACATCTTGCGGCGAAACATCGTGTTCGGTCGGATCGTGTGTATCGGTGCCAACGCCGCCGAAATAAAATCCATGATAAAGTTTTCCCGGCGACGGTGGCGCAATGGGGCCGGCGTTTGCGATCGCAACTGGAAAGAATGCGAGCGCCAGGATTATGTGGCGTCTTGCCATTCTGGAACTGTAGCGGCGGTCTACGACCTCCGAAAGGATCGATCGAAGAGTCGGCGCTCATAGAGCGCCGCTACAGCCCTCGCTCCAGGCCGGCCGGCGTTGTCTGCGCGCGTCGGGATGAAAATCCGTCAGGTTACAGTCGCGTCGCGCAATTGCTTGATCCGGTCATGCGCGTTCTGCACTTCGGCATACTGACGCGAAATAATCTCGCGCACAGGCTCGGCCAGGTTCTCCTCTTCCATCGCCTCCAGGTATTCCTTGACCGCCGAATCTTCTCCTCGCTCGCACTCGGCCAGGATGGCGTGATCGTCGTGTTTCGTGATCGCAGACTTAAGGTTGATCCAGGCTCGATGCATCGCACCAGCCGCGCTACTGCTGTCCTCGGGTTTGCTTTCACCAAGAGCCACGGCCTGGCTCTGTAATTCGCCGGCGAAACGTGACCGCTGCAACGAGAATTCGTTAAAGAGCGACTTAAGTTCCGGGTCTTCCACCCCTTCCGCGGCCTGACGAAAACCCTCCTGTCCGTCCTTCAGCGTTTCAATGAGATCGTTAATTGTCGAAATTGTTTCCTTTAGTTGTGCCATACCAATGTTTCGCACCCGATTCGGATTTTGCGTTTATGATTGCTTGCGAGATCGGCGGCGACTTGTAGTTTTTTTTATGAATACAAAAGGGAAAGACCTAACGAAGGAACCGCCGCGCAGTCCGAAAACGCGGGTGGGCGGCTACGCCATTCTAGGGCGCACGATCGACAAATGCCGTGCGCTGCTTTGGGGCAATATCGGCGAATACCATTTCGATTGTCCGCTCGATAACATGCTCTTTGGTTTCAAAGGCATTAAGGGCGATGATTTCAAGGCGTTCGTCGAAACCGGCGCGAGTGATGATGAAATCGCGAAATGGGTTGGCCGCAATGGCACTCCCAAAAGCGAAGAGGAAAAGCGCTCCTGGGCTGAGGAAGTGATGAAAGAGAATCCTTACTATAACCCAGAAAAACGCGATTGGTACGTCGAGCAATTGCAACCGCTCGGCCTCGATCCAAAAACGACACCGTTGTTCGATTGGCTGGAGACCGACGACAAAGTAAGCTACAAAAAAGCGGCGTAACTTTGGCTGCGCGAATTAGAAACTGGAGGGGCACGCGTCGTCGTGCCCCTTTTTGTTCCGCGAAATTCAGGATGCCCGCGTTTTCTCTGTCATCCTGAGCAAAGCCGAGGGATCCGGTGAAGAAATCCTCAAGCTTACGCATCGGGATCCCTCGATCCCGCGATTGAGGGACTCAGGATGACAGGGCTCGCGTGCCCTCCACTTAACCTCCCAAAAACGAATTCTCGTTGACGGATTGTTCAATCAAACATGGGCATTTCACTAAAACCGCAACATTTAAATCGATATCGGCAGATCGGCGGGTTATTAGTAAAATACGGACGTTCCGACCTGGTAAAAGAAACCGGGCTCGAAGAAACGCTGACGGCGGAAGAAGGCACCACGCCGAAGGAAACCGCTAAGGCGGATGAGTTAGCCGCAGACCTGGAAAAACTCGGGCCGACTTTCGTGAAGCTAGGGCAACTATTGTCAACCCGAGTCGAACTATTGCCACGCGCCTATCTCGACGCGCTTTCCCGTTTGCAGGACGAAGTCGAACCTTTTGGGTTTGGCGAGGTGGAGAAGATCGTGACCTCCGAAATCGGAATCCGAATATCGAAGGCCTTTTCAGATTTTGAGTCAAAGCCGATCGCATCGGCTTCCCTCGGACAGGTTCACCTCGCGCGACTGCGCGATGGACGCCCCGTGGCGGTGAAAGTGCAGCGCCCGAACATTCGTGAGCAAGTGGTCGAGGACCTCGATGCGCTGGGCGAAATGGCAGAGTTTTTCGATAATCACACCGAGTTTGGCAAACGCTACGAGTTTGCCCGCATACTGGAAGACCTGCGGAAAAGTTTGATGCGTGAGCTCGATTACCGGCAGGAAGCGCACAACCTCACGGCCTTTCGCGAACAACTCAAAGATTTTCCGCATATCATCGTGCCGGCGCCGATCGCGGATTACAGCACGCCACGAGTGCTGACGATGGAATACGTTCCGGGAACCAAAATCACGGAGATAAGTCCGCTGGCGCGGATGGAGTTTGATGGCGAGATGCTGGCCGAGGAACTTTTTCGCGCCTATCTCAACCAAATTCTGGTCGAAGGATTTTTCCACGCTGATCCGCATCCTGGAAATGTCTTCTTAACGCCTGATGATCGCATTGCCCTGCTCGATCTCGGAATGGTCGGGCGGGTTATGCCGCGGTTGCAGGAAGATTTACTGCAACTGTTGCTCGCGATTTCCGAGGGCCATGGAGAAGATGCTTCTCAAATCGCGATTAAAATCGGCGAACCGCGACGGGAGTTCGATCAAGCTGAATTCATTCGCCGCATTTCTGAAATCGTGGGGCAGCAGAAAACCGCCACCGTGGAGGAAATGCAGGTGGGCCGCCTCGTTCTTGAAATCACGCGATGTGCCGCCGACTGCCAGATTCGCGTCCCGCCGGAGCTGACCCTGCTTGGCAAGACTTTGCTTAATCTCGACCAGGTCGGGCGCGCGCTGGCCCCGCGGTTCGACCCGAATGCAAGC
Source organism: Verrucomicrobiota bacterium (assembly GCA_003219115.1). Classification (GTDB taxonomy): domain Bacteria; phylum Verrucomicrobiota; class Verrucomicrobiia; order Chthoniobacterales; family UBA10450; genus AV69. The sequence goes on from QHPN01000077.1 coordinate 10,343, forward strand.
ATTCGGCGCAATGCCGCGGAGATTTTGCGACAACGAGTGATCAAGACTTTATCGCCGGGGAATTTATTCGGCGGAGTTCTCGAATTGAAAGATTTGATCCAACGATTGCCGGCGCGATTGAACCGATTCTTCGATGCCCTAGCTAATAATGAATTCAAAGTCTCGGTCGATGCCATCGACGAGAAAACATTAATCGTGGGTTTCCAAAAGATCGCCAACCGCATCACCGTCGGCTTGATCATCGCGGCCCTGATTGTTGGCGCAGCATTGCTGATGCGAGTGGAAACGAGTTTCCGGATCTGGGGTTATCCGGGTTTGGCAATTATCTTTTTTCTTTGCGCAGCTGGCGCCGGAATTTTCCTGCTACTGAACATTCTGTTCTACGATAAGTCGAAGGGCGATTGAGAGTAGCGCAGCACGCACGTCATCCCAAACCCCGCAGTCGCAGGGTCGAGGACCGCTTAAAGGTAGCGCATCGGAATCCTTCTACTTCGCTCAGGATGACAGCCCCAGGAACACTTGAATCCAAGACGACTTCTGGTTTCATCAAACCGAAAAGCGCTTTGATGAAAAAACATCAGTTCGTTTTCGCTCTCTTTTTCTCGGGATCCCTGCTCGCCTAAACTCCGGCGCCTTCGCCCGTCTCGAAAATCCGGGCCGAAGACAAATTCGATTTCTACGAAGCGATGGAAAAGTCCCTCGATAAACATCTGCATCCCGAAACCGCAGCTGCTTCGAGCGGAACTACCGCAGGATCGAAGTAACGAGCGCAGCAATTTTATCAATGGCGGCATCTCTGTCGATGAGGCATGCGATCCAGCGCGCGCCAGCAACACGTCGATCTAAGTTTTGATCAGAGGTGGCGGTTGGTCTTCCGTTATTCCAGTGTCGACGCCACGACGCAATTTGCTGTGACTTGTGCCGTAAAGGAAATAAATCAGAAGTCCAATTCCGAGCCAAACAAAGAAACGGATCCATGTCTCCAAAGGGAGGCTCAGCATCAAGACGAAGCAAAAGACGACGCCGAGAAATGGAAACACCGGACTCATCGGAACACGGAATGGGCGAGGCCGATTCGCGTCGGTGCGCCGGAGGATGATGACGCCGAGGCAAACAAGGATGAAAGCGAAGAGCGTTCCAATATTCGTGAGGTCAGCCAACGAACCGATATCGACTACGGCGGCAACGCCACCGACAAAAACACCCGTCCAAATGGTGGTGATGTGCGGGGTCCGAAATCGCGGATGAATGCGGGCAAAGTATTGCGGGAGCAAACCATCACGCGCCATCGCCATAAAAATGCGAGGCTGGCCGAGCTGAAAGACAAGTAGGACTGAAGTGATACCCGCGAGCGCGCCTGCGCTGATGAGTGCTTGCGCCCAGGCTCTACCTGCAAATGCGGTCGCGACTGCCGCCGGATCGCCAAAGTAAGTCGTATATTTTCTCATCCCCGTAATAACGGCCGCCATCAATACATAAAGCAGTGTGCAGATGATGAGGCTCGCGATGATGCCGATCGGCATGTCGCGCTGAGGATTTCTTGTCTCCTCCGCCGTCGTGGAAACAGCATCGAATCCGATGAAAGCAAAAAAAACAATGGCGGCGCCGCTCATGACGCCGCCGACGCCGGTCGGGACAAAAGGATGCCAATTGGTCGGATGAATCAGGAATGCCCCAAACGCGATCACGAAAACAACGACTGATACTTTCGTAATCACAATGACGTTATTTGTGCGGGCGCTTTCACGAATTCCGTAGATCAAAAGCCAGGTCACGGCCGCAACGATCAGCACTGCCGGAAGATTGACTGCAATGGTGTGCCCGGCGATGACCGGAAGCGTCGTCGAGGAATAGTTTGTCAGCGCGTCACCGCCCTGGTCGATAATGGTATTGGCCGTTTTGTAGTCGTTCACTGCCCACAACGGAAATTTTAGTCCCAGGAGACTGCCGCACAGCCTGACGAAATAACCCGACCAACCCACAGCCACCGCCATGTTACCGACGGCGTATTCGAGAATGAGATCCCAACCGATGATCCAGGCGATGATCTCGCCAAGGGTTGCGTAGGAATAGGTATAGGCAGACCCCGCCACCGGAATCATCGAGGCGAGCTCGGCATAACAGAGGGCGGCGAAGCCGCAGGCAACGGCGGCCACCACGAACGAAAGCATCACTGCCGGACCTGCGCCCGGCCGGCCGAACACGAGCGGCGCGTCAGTCGCCCATGATTGAA